>JBCBCD010001226.1:0-2205 GCA_038530915.1 Bacteroidota bacterium | reverse complement strand
ATTCTCCTTTTAAAGGAGAATTTACCTTAGACAAAAATTTAGCTGAGGGTAAATATATGCTAAGAGCATATACCAACTATATGCGCAATTTTGGTGAACTATTTTTTTATAAACGAACATTTGAGATTTGGGATCCCTATTCCAAAGTAGAAAATGAAACTTCAGTTTCCACTAAAAAAGAATCTGCTGATTTTGACGTTAGCTTTTTTCCTGAAGGTGGAGACCTTGTCCAAAATTTATCTTCCAGGGTAGCAATAAAAGCAGTAGACAATAACGGCAACAGCATCAATGTTGAAGGGAAAATATTTGATGGCAATGATCAACAGGTAGCCATCTTTAAGACCATTAAACTGGGCATGGGTTTCTTTAGTCTGTCGCCCTCTGCTACTACTTACTATGCCGAGGTGGTTTACAATGGAAAGACCAAAACATTTCCCTTACCAAAAGTCAAAGAAAAGGGGTATGTTTTAAAAGTAGATAGTCGTAAAAAAGATGAAGTAACGGTCAGTGTGAAAACCAATGTACCAGATGGTCTCAATCAAGCTTTTGTACTGGGGCATTTACGTGGCAATACATTTTGTACACTAGAAGGGCAAGAAGGACAAATGGAATTTAGTGGAACTGTAAAAACCAGTGAGTTGCCTGATGGCATAGCTCACTTTACCTTATTTGATCTAGAAGGTAGACCCATTGCAGAAAGATTGTCTTTCATTAGCAACCCACAAAACAAAGTCAATTGTCAAATTGACCTCTCAGCTTCTTCTTATGGTACCAGAGAAAAAGTAGAATTGGATCTACAGCTCACAGATAATAATAATACTGGTATAGCTGGTATAAGCTCCATTTCCATAACAGATCAATCGGCTGTTTACACACCGGAAAACACCCAAGATATTAGAACCTACCTATTGTTGAACTCAGATCTTAAAGGATATATCGAAGAACCTGCCTTTTATTTTAAAGACGAATCTGCAGGTAGGCGTACAGTACTTGATTTGCTAATGATGACACAAGGTTGGAGAAGGTTCAAATGGGAAGATTTACTAGAAGATCAAATGCCTGAAATCAAATATCCACTGGAAAAAGGATTTTCGCTAGGCGGAAAAGTAACTAAACTAAGTGGGAATAAAGGCGTAAAAGCAAATGTTTACATTTCAATCCTTGAAAATGGTTTCGTAATGGATAATATTACCACGGATGAAAGTGGTGAATTCCTTTTTCTTGGGCTTGACTTCCCTGATACCAGTGCTATTATTTTACAAGCTAGTAAGTATGAAGAAAATACTTCCTCAAAAAAGAAAAAGAAAAATAAGACGCCGGCAGATATAGGCCCTGGTGGTAAAAGAAATGTAGACATCCGAATCAATCCGTTTTTGGCCCCCAGAGCGAATCAAGATGGGTCTTTCACTTATCCTCTACCCAATCAGGAAACCTTGGGTGAATTTTTTGAAGACAATCAAAGAATGGATGTTGCAGACGCGAATTACAACTTATGGAGCATAGATTTGGATGCAGTAGTTGTAAAAGGACGTAGGAAAGCAGCCGAACCTGAAGAGTTGGCTTTAGCTAATCAAACTTACAAAACTCCTGATCACAGACTCATTTTAGATTCAGTTTCCAATGCTCAGGTAGCTACGGATATCTTCCAACTTATCAGAGGTCGTTATCCTGGTGTAAGAGTGCAAGGGACTTTTCCAGATCAGATCATTACCATGAGAGGTGTAACGGGTGCTGGCAATGAAGCAGCCTTAGTGATTGTGGATGGTGTACCTGTAGATGCAGATGTAGTCAACTTTCTGAATCCTAATGATGTAGCTGTGATAGATGTATTAAAGGGTGCTTCGGCAGCATTTTACGGATCTAGAGGAATCAATGGGATATTGGCTATCTACACTCGTAAAGGAGCAGGCATGCCACCAGCAGAATCTCCTTCGGAAGGAATCATCAATATGAAACATCCTGGTTATTATCAGGCACGAGAATTTTATGCTCCTACTTATACCAAGAAAAACTTGGATGATCCCAAGCCAGACTACCGCCCTACCCTATTTTGGGAGCCTGCTATTCAGCTGAATAATCAAGGCAAAGCAAGCCTTTCTTTCTTTACAGCAGATAAAACAAGTACCTATAATATCATAGTGGAAGGAATAACAGCAGAAGGATTGCCATTTAAAAAAGAGAAAATACTACTAGTAGAATAAAGCT
>JBCBCD010001225.1:0-2212 GCA_038530915.1 Bacteroidota bacterium | reverse complement strand
ATTATAGTTTTGCTGAAACGGCAGGTTTAAATGTTGTTGATGGTAGGTTTTTTCATAGTGGAGTCCTGAAAACTACTTTTATTCCCTATCATTTCACCTGGTGTCCAATTGGCCAAACTCACAGATTTTACACCTGGAATTTGTTGGATGCTATTGCGGTAAGCATCTAGTGAAACATTTTTAAAGCTTACACCAGATAACAACATCAAATTCTCAGTTTCATAGCCCAACCTTTTACTACCGATGTAAGACAATTGTTGGTAGATGATGGTCGTACAACCGATCAATGCTACAGATATCACAAATTGGAAAACCACAAATCCATTACGGAATTGACGTTCAAGAAAAGAACCTTTTACGGCATTTTTCAAGGCAAAAGAAGGCCTAAAGCTAGACAAGTACCAAGCGGGATAAAGCCCTGATAAAAAGCCGGTAAGTAATACAATACCAATAAACAAGAACCCAACATTAGTGTATAGAATATTTAATTGTAAAGACTTATTCAATAGGTTATTGAAACCTGGCAACAACACTTGTGTAAATAAAAGGGCAAAACCAAAAGCAATCAACACATAGAAAAAGGACTCACTAAAAAATTGATTGGCCAATTGACTTCTGGCTGCTCCCATGGTTTTTCTAATCCCTATTTCTTTAGCTCTTCTTAAAGATCTCGCCGTTAAAAGGTTGATAAAATTGATACAGGCTAAGACCAAAATTAGAAGTGCCGAAATCGTAAAAGTAGTAACATATACGATGCTGCCATTCGCTTCAATTTCATCGGGAGAATTTGCATAGAGATGTATATTCGTTAAAGGTCTTAGTTGAAAATCACTTCCTTCAGCATCATAATCATATTCTTCCGCTTTGGCATTAAACTTTTCAATAATTGTTTCAGGCTTTGCATTAGGCGCTAGTAAGACGTATTGATTAAATCCATTGTAAGCAGCAAAGGTGAGTTTATCGTCCTTAACAGCTGTATAATATAAAATATCCGCATGAAAATGTGATTGCTCAGGGATGTCTTTCATTACCCCGCCTATTTTCATGATTTCACTACGGTTCCCTGAGTTTTTAATGGTCTCAAGACCTATTGGGTTACTGACGTTGAAGTGTTTTTTAGCGAAAGATTCACTAACAATGATTTCATGAGGTTCATCTAATGCCGTTTCAATATCACCATGAATCAGTGGAAATGAAAATATAGATAAAGCGTCCTGATTAACTCCTGCTATTTTGGCTTTGAGTCTTTCCTCTCCAATTTGCAGATCAGTATCATAAACATTTAAAGTCGTTGTAGCTTCAACTTCAGGAAATTCTTTTTTTAATTCCGGTCCAAGAAGTTGTGGTACAGTTAGTTCTATTTCATTAAAGTCACTATCGTAAACTTCTAATCTATAAATGCGATCTGCCTTTTTATGAAATTTATCATAGCTCAATTCATCAGAAACATACATGGCTATCAACAAGCATACGGTCATACCAATCGTAAAGCCCACTATGTTAATAACGGCATATAATCGATCTTTTATGAAGTTACGCCAAGCAAGTTTGAAATAATTGAAAATCATGATATTGGGAGTTTGAAGCTTTTAAATGGGTGTTTTGGTCGAGGCACAAGTATGGCTAAACAAAGCGAAGCACTTTGTATGCTTAAGCATTCCAATAAAAAAGGTGAAAAGTTGCCCAATTTAAATTGGGCGAACTACTTTATAGCATTTGCTTAGCAATTGACTGTTCGGTTACTACTTGTCCATCAAGCAGTCGGATGATTCGGTCTCCAAACTCAGCACAGTACTGAGAGTGAGTTACCATTATGATGGTAGCACCTGCTTCGTTAAGTTGTACTAGTGTTTTCATTACTTCATCACCATTTGAGCTATCCAAGTTACCAGTAGGCTCATCGGCAAGGATTAGTTTAGGTTGATTGATTACCGCACGAGCAACCGCAACACGTTGCTGCTGACCACCAGATAATTGCTGTGGAAAGTGTTTTGCTCTGTGCATCATGTTCAACTTCTCCAATTCCGCTTCCACTCTTTTCTTTCTTTCTCTAACTCCTACTTTAGCATAAATCAAAGGAAGCTCTACGTTTTCAAAAACGGTCAACTCATCAATCAAGTTAAAGCTCTGGAAAATAAAGCCAATGTTTTCTTTTCTCAATTTTGAACGCTGACGTTCATTGTATTTTGATACTTCATGCTCTAAGAAGTGG
>JBCBCD010001224.1:0-2217 GCA_038530915.1 Bacteroidota bacterium | reverse complement strand
ATTGGCTTTCAATGGGTTGCCAAGCATTCATTGAGGAATTTTTAAACAACTTCATGATTAAGCAGCCTTCTTCGCGTGCTTCTGGATGTCTTTGATCTTTTCCGGAGAAGGTTCTCCAATCTCAACGTAATGTTTAAAATCACCTAATACTTCACCAAGTCCTTTGTTTAACTGTATTCTCATCACGGGACCCATAATCAAGCCCATGAAACCTTGTGTTATCCCAATGAAATGCATATTCACTTTGGTCTGAGTATCACTCACTTTGGTCAAAGTCCATTTGTTAATGCCTTGTTTGATAAAGCCAGGGAAACCTTTGATTACTTCGTATTCCAAAATGTAGTTTTTGCTGTCAAAGGTTCTGATTTCTTCTTGTATTCTTCCGAAAGAAGTATCACAAGTACGATTGTTACAACTTGCACCTTCCAATTTTGGAGTCCCAAAGCCTTCAGAATGATACAATCCTCTGGCCCATTTGTAAGCTTCTGCATATTGGTTGCCTAAAACTTCCCAAACCTCATTGATGGATTTGTTGACTGTTATTTCCTTTTTAACTTCCATGTCTTTTTATTTTTTAAATTTATTTGTTCTTTAGACATGGCCTTTCTTGAGGTGTGAAAACTTTGATTAATATTTCTTAAAAAATTCAATTATTTGCCCCAATTGGCTTTTCCAGTTTTCAAAATCATGACCTCTTTCGGTAGTTACTTCTGTAATTGTATGCTGTTGTGCTTGTAAGCCTTTTACTAATGACCTTACATATCTTTCCGCATCATTCTTGCCACTAGAGATATAAATATTTAAACCTATGTTTTTAGAGAAAGCAAGCTGAGTGTGTAGATCTTTGCACAGATAAGTAATGGGAGATAAAAGCACATAATGGGTAAAAGCCTGGCTTTTTGTTGCAAAATAAGCGGCACAAAGGCCACCAAATGATGCACCCATTAATGCTCTTTTCTTCTCATATATGGTATCCTTTTCTATTAAGGGAATTAATTCATCCTCAAAAAAAGATACATAGGATGGATTGCAAGAAAAATAATCCTCTCTCTTATCTTTTCCATTGACTATTGAACTAACAAAAATGTACCTGTACGCTTTTGATTCTGATGTTTCATTTACTTTTTTTATAGTCTCTATCAAGCCATTCTCGATCATTTTTTTCCCATCCAGCATATAGATTGTCCCTGATATTGGCTCATTACTGTCTCCACTTGTATAAGTAAAATATTGTACGCTGTCTCCCAATTGTTTTGAATATAATATATGAGTATCCACTTGCCCAAAAGCATGACAGCCAAACAAAACATTCAATACAATTAGAATAAGCGTTTTGACAAATACTGAAGAATAAAAGGCCGAACAGGAATTATCCAGCCTTTTATCCATTGTCCTTAAATACTTCATCTTATAAAGAAGCGGTAGCTACATTATCAATCATTTCTTTGACACTTTGATTCAAAAAGCCAAGAAATTGAGTTTCATCCATTTGGGGGTTCTCCATGAATTGCTCGTACTTAGAAGTCCATACAATCATGGATTTATTATACCCCAAGTCCACTACTTTGAAGTTGTTGACCATGCCTTTGGCTGGTACCCCTTCAATAAGTGCGTAGCTGTATGTTCTTTGTTCATCACTAAAGTCTACAATGCGTTCTTTAAAATACCCCTGTCCTTCTTTAGGGGGATAGCACACACGTTCACCTCCCACACCATGATCACCGGTCCATTTCACCTTAGCAATCAATGAAGAGTAATTTTGAATATCGTCCATTTTTCTCAAAACCGTCCAAACATTATCAGCAGAGGTTTCTACCACTTTGGTAATGGTGACATTGGCATCAGTAGTTTGTGCACTTAAGAAAGAAGCACTAAATAATAAAGCAGCTACAACGAATACATTTCTAATAATTTTCATTTTGTTTAGATTAAAGATTAAAAAATATTTACAATTCTGTTTCTAATACCTGGTCTTTATATTGATCCTTGATTTCCAGTTTTAAGCTTCTGTACTTTTTACTCATACTTTGAGCGAAGACAGAAAGCGTTCCTAAGGCAAGTGCTAGTGCACTTACCAAGCAAATTTTGAAGTTCATAACCTTATTTTTTATTGTTTACTCTTTAGACTTAGATTTTGTGGAGGTGTGAAAACTTTGGGCAAAAAAACATGAGTTATCCCGAATTTTCGATTAATTCGAAAATTCGGACTTTTTAAAT
>JBCBCD010001223.1:0-2225 GCA_038530915.1 Bacteroidota bacterium | reverse complement strand
TTTATCAGGATATCCTGATAAAATATCTCTCCAAGGATAGGTCTTAGAGTGTGGATACTATCAAATGAAACATCGCCTTTATTATCAATCATTAAATTGATTAGGTCTTTTAATAAATTTTTATGGGTTTGTGGATCTTCCAGTTTTAGCTTGTCATAATCAAAATGAATAATGAAGTTAGGATCTTGTGCGTAGTGATAATAGAGAATGAAAGCCAACATATCTTGAGCATCCAGCGTCTCAATAAAACCAGGTTCCTTTAGGTATGCTTGAACAGATTCTAAACTTAATATCACGCGGATACAACTCAAAAGGTCGTGATCTTCATACATAGGGCCACTTCGCCTCATTAGTCTTAAGGTGTTTGAGATAATGATTACGTAACTATAAGCATAGGTTTCAAAATCAGGCTTGAATCCATATTCGTCTTCTTCTTTACCTTGGCACAGGTGTATCCACCTACTAAGACGGCATAATACTTCCTTAATATGATCGATATTGGAAGAGTAATGATAAAAAGATTTATCAATAAGCAATTCAATCAATTGTATTGGCTGGCCAGTGTCAGAGTCCAATTGCTTGATATACTGCCAATACCTTTCCTGATAGATTGGAAAGTTCATCTCAAAAAGAAAGGGAATAGCGTAGAATTTCAAGAAGTCATATTGATGTTCATAGGTGATTATTTGATCAATAAAAAATTTCCTATCGTAGGCGAAGAAAGGAATAGTCAATATTTGCTGCAATATTTGAACAGCAGGTTGTTCTTCTTCTAGAAGATTATCATACAAAGACACCTGATCAAAGTAGGTGTGGTGTTCATGGAGTACAGAGAAAAATAGCTGACCAAGGCGGTCTCTGTATTGCGCAAATGAATAGCGGCCATTCCAAGTGTTCTCAAGTGCTTTACAGAGTCTACAAAATTCACTTTTATCAAAAACTGTATTTAGGGTAGCAAACTTATTGTTGACATAAGTATGGAAGGCTTGATCATTAGGAACATCAATTACTAGATCATGTCCCAACAGGTAGATATAGTCAAAGATCAGGTCATAGGATTCGGAAGTGTCAAGTAGCACTAATCCTTGAATAATGATTTCACCGGTTTGACTACTAGCAGTAGCATTAATAGCATCTGGATGTAAAACTTTCTTTAAGTAAAGTTTTGCTGCTTGTACCATTAATGTTACTAACTGTGGGGATTTTTCTTGCTGAGCTATTATTCCTGCCTTGTAAATTGCTCCCGACAAATAGATTAAAGCTGGTGGAAAATTCTCATCCATATAATCGCGGCTAAAGAGCTCATCATCGAATTCCTCATCATCTGATAGTAGGTGGTCTTCTGTAAAACCTTCCTCTTCTATTTTAATTTCCTCCTTTAATTCAACAATGTTATCTTCTGTGCTGAATTCTTGTTCTAACCATTCATTTAATTCTTTGTCCATAGAACCATCTGGTAATTGCTCTACCTTTTGTATGCTAGTTTCAAGTTCTTGAATAATTGTCTGAAAATCTTGTAATTGGAGAATGATTTCTTCCAAATCGAGCCAGGTAGTAATTGGACAGTGTTTCCTAAAGTCTAATAGTCGTGATTTGTAAGGTAAGAGCAGTTCCGTACTTACATCAAATAGCAGTTGTAAGACAATGAATATTGTGTTTTCAGTAGCAATTTCCTCGTTGTATAAAGAGGGAATATAGTTAAACTGTTGTTCGCGCATTTCCTCATCCTCACTGATTTTACGTTGTTGTTCTTGATATGTCTTTATACATTCTGCTAAGTATTCTAATAATTTAACACAGTTTTCGATGAAAAGTGGATATTTTTTAATTTCAGTTTTTTGAGTGATTCCCAATAACAGAAAACTTATTTGGCCACCTGTTTTTATTCGATGTTTTGCTTCCTTAAGTTCATTGGATTTATCGACGAGCAATTGGTGAATGATCTGTTGATTGACGAAGGATGATTTGTAGTAAATGCGATAAAAGGACTCTTGAATAATTGGGTGCCAGACTTCGTCAAAAGAAGACGTTTGGTAAAAGCTAAGTAATTCTTGAAAGTGCACTTTAGTAAGGTTTCTTTCCAGAAAGTCCTTATTTGTTTCGCTTAGCAAACTGTAGTAGATGTAACGAAAATAGGAACTAGACTGTGCCATATATTCTTTTTCCAAGCGCTGAAAAATAAATGGAATAACCTCGTGCCTATTTTCGTTACATCTACTACAGTT
>JBCBCD010001222.1:0-2230 GCA_038530915.1 Bacteroidota bacterium | reverse complement strand
AAATAAAGTAGACAATGAAATAAAATCTGTTTTACAAGCATCTGAAGACATTATTTTGATAGGATTTTAAAGCTTGTAAATAATTTTCTTTTTGTCTTTGGTAAGAAGAAGCTTCTAAGAGGGCAAGTGCTTCTTCGGTTTTGCCTTCTTTAGTTAATTCAAAGGCTTTATTTTCGATGATATACAATTCATCATTGATTTGGAATAGTGCTTTGAAATTGTTGGTTTGAAAAGTTGATTCTACCTTAACTGCTTCATCAAGCATCGCATATAGTGCTCCTACATTTTCCAGGTATTTTCTTTCCCAGGTGGTGTCAGCAGTAAAAATAAAATTACGGGTACATTGTGTCAATTTCTCATCAAAGTAAAGTGCTTCAAGGGAATAGTAGTTTAATAATGCCAAATCGTTGAACTCTTCAAGTTGAGAGTAGGATTTAGGATCAGAAACTTCGCGGAGTTGTATCAAATGCAGTCGCAAGTAGATTATTAAACCTATTGCTAGTAGGGCCGTCCCAATAAGATATATTATGGTCTTTTGCCTTAACGTCATTTGAATTCTGGGCCTTGTCTGGTATTTAGGAGTTGTTTCACTTAGTTCATATGTAATATAATTGAAATTTGTATGATTCTAATAGTAAACTCCTTTTATTATCTTCCTCTACCTGAAATTTATGAGTTTTAATTGATTAAAAATATAATTTTCTCTTTCAAAGTCAAATAATTCACTATTTGTAGTGATTGTATGGATAACAATTGATGTCTAATTTTACACCGATTATTAAGATTAAAATCGAGAAGTGCCTAAGACCAAGCTGGTCTTTTCTATAAGATATTGCAAACTGGACTCCGATTGTGAAGCCCACCATATGGTTGGGCTTCTTTTTTTATCTTCGCTTTCATCAATTATTCCTTAACACTACTTCCTTTTTATGATCAACATCCCTGTAGGTATCATTGGTGCTGGTCCTGCCGGAACTACTGCATCACTTTTTTTAAGTCAACTTGGCATAGACCATCTGTTGATTGATAGGGCTTCTTTTCCTAGAGATAAGGTTTGTGGTGAATCCTTTGATGGAAAAGTTTTCCATTTATTGAAAGAGTTGAATCCTGAATGGCTCAGTGTTTTGAAACAGGAAGATAAGCTGCTGCCTTGTTGGGCGTACAGCTTGACCAATAGTAAAGGCGAAAAGGTCTCCATACGTTACCCGGCTAATCATACGCCAAAAATTCACATTCAAAGAAACTTTTTTGATCATTTTCTATTAAAAAAGGCACTAGAAAGCAAGTATGCAAAGCTGTACTCAAATAGCAATGTTCAGACAGTAAAGGCCAATACTAATGGTGTAGCAGTCTTCACAAGAGATCAACTGATAAATTGTCAGATGTTGATTATTGCCACCGGGGCTACCTCCTTATTGAAAAAAACAGCAGGCAATACTAAAAAAGGCAAGCCTTATCTTTTTGCTCGTCAATACTTTCAAGGTCTAACAAACATAGGAGTACAGCCCGAAGTAGAAATCTTTTATGGTAGCAAAAAAAGGAAAACGTGCTTGCTCTTGAATCCTCTTTCGACTGGCATTACCAATGTAGAAATAGGCATTGCAAAATCTGATTTTCTGGCTTTAAATACCAACTTGAAAGATCTTTTAAAGCATGCCATTCAAGAAGCACGTCTTTCTGCAAGATTTCAAACAGCTGTCCCCGTTTCACAATTGAAAACAACCTTTATGGAACTTCCTACGGGAAAAAGGGTTTGCTCCAAAGGACGTATTTATTTTGCTGGTGCTTCAGCAGGAGCTGTAAACCCCGTGACCGGTTATGGTGTGGGTCATGCGATGACTATGGGGAAGATCGCAGCTCAACACATTTCCAAGTGTATTTCAGCTAAAGACTTCAGTACTCAGACTTTGAGTGCTTATGATAAAGCGGTTAAAAAGAAATTGAGGAATGAATGGCTATTGAGTGACTGTCTTACGCACCTTCAATAGCATGCTTGTTTATTAGAACCTTTCATCAAATGGCTAAGTAAGGGGCAAAAACTGAATAAGGTGCTGACGGATAGAAACTTAACCAAAGAGTTTCATCAAGTACAGTTTTGGTTAAAATATTTAAAATGATTAGTACCAAAAAGGAATATTAACCTCCATGTAAGTGAATTCTTCTGAAAATGGAATTTTCCTTTTTTTGAGTATATGGAGATTGTGTTTTCCTTTTTCCAATGCTCTAACAT
>JBCBCD010001221.1:0-2232 GCA_038530915.1 Bacteroidota bacterium | reverse complement strand
CGCAAACTTCTGGTCTCTCGAACGCTCAAAGAATATGTAGATTTATTGGATGATCAGTCTTTTTATCGGGTGCACCAGTCTCATCTTGTCAATTTAAACTATGTCGATAAATACAAAAAAAGAGATGGCGGCATTGTGATTACTTCAGATGGAGCTAAAATTCCGGTGGCTCGTGCACGTAAGGAAGAGTTGTTGGTTAGGCTGATGGAACGGGATTAAAGTGTTTTAATAGAAATTTCTTTATTAATTTATACCTATGCTTACTGGTGTTCCTTTACTTTTACTTATTGCAGCAGCTATTGGTTTTATTATTCTCAGTTCGGCACGTTGGGGTTGGCACCCTTTTTTAGCATTATTGACTGCTACTTTAGGCTTTGGTCTATTGGTAGGACTGTCACCAATGGAAGTGGTGGAGGCCATCAATCAAGGATTTGGAAGCTTGCTAGGCTATATTGGACTGATTGTAGTGTTAGGTAGTATAATTGGTTTTATATTAGAAAAATCTGGAGCTGCTTTACGAATTGCGCGTTTGATCCTCTATTTTATCGGCCCACGGTATCCATCCTTGGCTATGGCTATTATTGGTGCTATTGTAAGTATCCCGGTTTTTTGTGACAGTGGGTTTATTATTCTAAATGGTTTAAACCATACTTTAGCTAAGCAAACCGGAAAAAATAGTGCCACGCTTTCGCTATCTCTCGCTGCTGGATTATATACTACGCATACTTTAGTCCCACCTACACCTGGACCAATAGCGGCAGCAGGTAACTTAGGAGCTACCGCTCATCTAGGACTTATTATGTTGTTAGGTGTTGCCTTGGCAATTCCGACGCTACTTATTGCTTGGATTTTTGCTCGACGTGCAGGTGCTCACATTAAAGTAGAAAAACTTTCAGATGTACCTACGGAAGAACAACAACAACTACCATCTATTTTCCATTCTCTTTTACCCATAGCCTTGCCGATTATCCTTATTGCACTGGCTGCAATCCTTGGATTTATTGACTATAGTGGACCTGGAGCTAAGTGGCTTGCTTTTCTGGGCCATCCACTGATTGCTTTATTTTTGGGATTGGTGGCTGCTTTGACACTTCTACCAGCTTGGACAAGCGATTACTTGTCCGGTTGGTTCGCTGAAGGTATTTTATTGGCGGGGCCAATTTTGATAATCACCGGAATAGGTGGATCTTTTGGTGGGGTACTTAAGGCTACACCTTTAACTGTCTTGGTAGAAAGTTGGCTCGATGGAGGCCAATTTGCTGGTGGAATTCTTTTAATGATTGCTTATCTCTTAGCAGCATTACTTAAAACGGCTCAGGGATCTTCTACCAATGCATTGGTTATCACTTCATCCATGCTAGCACCCATATTGGTATCGGTGAGCTTCACAGAACCACTAGAATTGGCACTTGTCGTAATGGCGCTTGGTGGTGGTGCCATGACCGTTTCCCATGCCAATGATAGCTATTTTTGGGTAGTCACACGATTTAGTGGTATCCCTCTAGAAAGGGCCTATCGGTCTTATACACTCATGACAGGTTTACAGGGTTTGAGTGTATTACTAGGTACACTCGTATTGTACTGGTTATTGGGGTAAGCAAGGTTGTGATGGATAGTTTACATGACTGTCATGAAGGTATTGCAGTATCTCCGGTTCATATAGTTAGTGTGGCTTTATACGAAGCTCCATCTTATTAGGAATTCTTAAAAACTCCTTAGATAAAAAAATTTGGAGTAAGGGGATAGTTAAATTACTTTCGTGAATTACATAAAGTAATGGACATTACATATGTTCAAGTGTTGTGTATATGAAGAACAAGACCATCTACGACATAGCCGAAGCCTTGAAAGTCACGCCAAGTACGGTGTCACGTGCTTTGAATGACCATCCCCGTATTTCTGCAAAAACAAAGGCAGCTGTTCGGGAGATGGCTGAAAAGTTTAATTATACTCAAAATAACTTAGCATCTGCCTTGAGTGTGGGCAAATCCAACATTATCGGTGTAATCGTACCCCGAATCAATCGTTCTTTTTTTGCAGCCTTGATACGGGGTATTGAGAAAAGACTATCCCAGAATGGTTATCACGTTCTAATTTCTCAGTCAAATGATAATACTGCCGAGGAGATAAAAAAGGTGGAAGCACTACTGCGTACCCGGGTAGATGGAATTATTGCCTCTATTGCTTCTGAAACAATCGACATCAAACACTTTTTGGATCTTTCAGCTCAGG
>JBCBCD010001220.1:0-2237 GCA_038530915.1 Bacteroidota bacterium | reverse complement strand
TGATTGACATGGAGCTCAATCAGATCAATGTGAGACTTTTAAATAATGTAAGTATGCTTCACGCCAATATTTGGACTTATTTCCAAAGTATCAACATATTTTAGAGGAACTACTCCCAATTGATTATTTAAAAGTCTCACATTGATCTGATTGAGCTCCATGTCAATCAATACTTTTAAATTTTGGGTGGATTTATTGTCATTATAGTTGATGGATAGATCGGCATTCAACCATTTATTGTAAAGGTAGGGAGTACCTTCCGGACGATTCTCCAGATCCTTATCTTCAATAGACTTGAGGGATCTTACATTCGTCAGAAAGGTTTGTAAAAACTGATCATAAGCCGTATTGGTTTGTGCTTTTCCAAGGTTGAAAATACAGGCAATTGCGAATACTGTTAGTAGGTATTTCATTTTAGTTGGTTATGATTCTAGTAATGAATTTATTCATTTTCTATTGATGCAAGCGTTTCGACAAACACTTCTTCTTTGGTAAGGTCAAGTGTAGGATCGTTTTTCATTTTGCTTATGTCCTTTTTTTTCTCCGGGAAAATTTTTTCCAGAGATTTAAAGTTCAAATTTACTTTTAAATAGTTTTTCTGTGAAGCTGACCAGGCAAAATACCTGACAGATGTTTGATATTCATTTTGTTTTAATCCATTGCCATAATTGGTGTCTGAGGCAGCTTCTCTAAACACTTTTGTAGTTCTTTTGAGCAATATATTTTCACCACTGTATACTATTTGATACAACAAAGGCTCCTCCTTTTTTCCACCTTCCACTTTATTTTTAGGATTAGTTACGTAAATGTCAGTTTGATTTTCATTTACATTAACGAAGATAGAGTCTAAATACTTCAAGGGCACAGCGAAAATTTCATTGTTAATTACTGTTGCCAATACTCGGTTTTTTTGAGCATCTATATTAATATTTACGGCCTGCATTGATGCCTTATCATTGATCACTATCTTAATGCTTCCTTTTTTCCATTCTCCATATAAGTATGGAATAGTTTTGAGATCTAATTTATTTAAGTATTGTTCTTCTAAATCAATTCTCGTTGCATAATCACTTAAGTTAACTTGGTAAAAACCCTGATTAAAGTTTGAAATGTCTTGAGTCCATGCAAATACTGGACTGAAGAGAATTGAAATTAGGAAGAGTTTAGTAATGTATCTCATGGTTCAAAGAGTTTTATTTTTCGAGTAATGTACTTATTCATTTTCTAATGATGTGATAGCCTCAACAAAGACTTTTACTTTGTTTATTTTAGATTTCAAATCATTTTTCATCTTACTGATCTCCTTTTTTTTCTCCGGGAAAATTTTTTCCAGAGCTTTGAAGTTCAAATTTACTTTTAAATATTTTTCTTGAGCTGCCGACCAGGCAAAATATCTGACGGATGTTTGATATTCATCTCTTTTTAGACTCTTCTCATAACTGGTTTCGGAACTGGTTTCTCTTAATACTTTTGATGTTCTTTTGAATAAACTATTTTTCCCATTGTATAAAAGTTGATACAACAAAAGATCCTCTTTTTTTCCTCCCTCAATAATATTCTTATTTTTTACAACATAAACGTCGATCTGCTCCTCATTTACATTGATGAATATGCTATCCAGAAACTCCAGGGGTACTGAAAACATCTCATTGTTAACTATTGTGGCCAGTACTTGATTTTTCTGAGCATCTATATTAACTTTTACAAGCTTTGATGATGCTTTTTTAATGAGTTGTGTTCTAATTGAAGCATCTTTCCATTCTTGATACAAATAGGGAAGCGCTCCTTGTTTTTTGTTTTCCTTGAGTTGTTCGTTCTGACTGAGTCTGATCATAAAATCATCGATCGTAGTCCCATAAACACTATTCATATTTTGTTGTGTGAAAACAAATACTGGTGTGAACATGTAAACTATGAGAACTAAGTTGGGCAAGTTTTTCATGGCATGATTATTTATCGATTTCTTTTAGGATAGAGATTAGGCGTACCATTTGGCCTTATACTTCTTCTTAATTCCTCATTTTCAGCAAATAACTCAAGTTGTGATCAAACTTGTATTTGGGTTGGCAAAAAAGATAGATGGGAATAAATAACATTAAAAAAACAGAGAATCTCTTATCGACTTTCATATGAATCTATTTTTTGGTTAATTTCGCAGCTTCGGAATGAGAAAAAAGATAAATAGACCTTTTTCTCATCGAATAAACATGTGTTTGAGGTGTTATGGAAGAAAAAAC
>JBCBCD010001219.1:0-2237 GCA_038530915.1 Bacteroidota bacterium | reverse complement strand
TAAAATAAAAAAAGTTCAGGACATCTCATGACACTCATTTTATTTTAACACTTTCTTAACAAATACAAACTCATGGCCAACAAAAAAAGTCCCGACTGTGCGGTTTAACCGCACAGTCGGGACTTTTTTTGTTGGCTATAATACCCGGCTCTACTTATTTTTCTAAATAATCAAACACTGGATTTTGAAGGTCTCCACGCAATGGTTTTAAAAAATTCAATTTCATTAGCTCTTTCCAGTTCTCATATTCATGCTCTTTATCTAATTCACTAATAAAATTAATATCTACCAAATTGTCATCCGGATTGATCACTTGCTCGGATGGAAGCTTCTCAAACTCTTTTTCAATATGAAAATTGTCAAACTTGAATACTGAATAATGATAGGTTGTTTTACCATCAGTACGAGCTTTTCTTTTTACTATTTCAAGTTTCTTAGGCAAGTAAATGCCATTGACTTGCTCATATGAGATAAAGCGATGAATCTTAAGGTAAGCCTGACCTTCACCATTGTAGTATTCATGCTTGTATACTTTCTTTTTGATCCCAAAGTCATCTGTACTTATCCAGATATAACCTAGTAGATCTATGCCCATACTAAATCGTCCTGTATTAGCTTGCTTTTGTATTGCTTGATTAACTCGGTTTTGTATACTCAGATTCAAAGAACTAGAATTACTTTCTGTAGCAAGTTCATTCTCAGGCTGTGGATTTATAACAATAGGTTCTGGTTCTTGGACGCGCTTTGTCTGTATCAAATAATACCGTTTCTCATCGATGGTATCAAAATCAATCACTTTGCGATAAGATAGTCCAAAGTTCTTATCTAATTCAAATACACTCCCACCCCGTCTTCCTTTACCTGCACTAATCATTTCATAGGAATAAAAAATATTGTGCATATTGGTACTTGCTATGGTATCGAATGGTATAAAATCTGAAGTACAAGCTGATTCATTTATGGAAAGGTTCAGTGTCCTATTATTTCTCCCTGTCCCCTTGAAGTTAAAATCCCCGGCTAATTCGCAAGCACTTAAAAACTGTTTTTCATTGGGCCTGGTAGTAACTTCCTCCCAATTGTATTGCTTAAAAGCATAATTCCCTGAAACCCATTTTGTATTGTAGTTGGCTTTGTTTTCCTTAATTGAGGCCATTAGTAAAGGATATGCCACCAAAGGTGTAACTACTACTTCCTGCAAATCAAAGATCGCTTCTTCCAGTTCTTGATTGGGAATCTTTATTAATTCTCTGGCCAGCATTTTTTGAGTTTTGAACCCAATGGCGCTTATAGAAACAGTATCGTTGAGCACCTTTTTGGAAATCGTAAGCTTATACTGGCCCATTCCATCTGCTGAAGTACCAAAATCTCCTATTTGAAGATTGGCGTAATAGACCGGACTTTGATCAGTAGCTGACTGAATAGTGCCTCGTATGGTAATGGTACTTTGTGTGTATGCAAATTGTCCGAGTAGACAAAAAAGAAAGAGTATTTTTTTTGACATAGTAGATCGTTTAGTAAAAACGACAATTGTCAAATGGGTAGGTTGTATCAAAAAGTGTTAAATAGGATGAAAAAGCACAAAGTACTTTTTCATCCTATTGTTTTTAGTAGTTTTTCTTTTTCTTAGGTTTGGCACTGTTCACCTCCTCTTCAAAAGGATTGATGTCTTCATTATTGGCCTGAGGAAATTCGTCCTGATTTTCCATAGCATGATTATAGATGTCTCCTTCACTGACCATAATGTCATCCCAATTTGAAAAACTGTATGGTTCGATGAAATACATTTGTAGATGCTCTTCTTTTACCCTACGAGCTTCAAAATTAGCATTGGCCAAATAATTGGTGAAATCGACTGCTAATTTGATCATGCCAAATATTGCAGCAAGAGGAGCAGCTGAATACATATCACTACCAGTAGTTTCGGCTACTACAACTTCAAAATTTCTTGAGTAATCATCTTTTAATTCACTCAGCCTATATTGTAATGAATTAGAATACATATCAGGATGATTGCGGATGGTTTTTAATTTCTTCTTATCCATGAAATCATTCTTGATTTCAAAAAGCAACAAGTTGAAATCCTCAGCCACTTGTGCATAAGCCTTTCTAACTCTTGATACCTCAGCTGGAGTTAAAGAGGAAGAGTGTGCTTTAAAGGTAGCTACCAGCGTTTCTGCTTCCAGCTTCATCTTTTTGTATTTCTCCATAAACTCGGTTTCTAAGAAACCCGTTAAGGC
>JBCBCD010001218.1:0-2238 GCA_038530915.1 Bacteroidota bacterium | reverse complement strand
ATCCATTTCACCAAAGGTGCCGATGTTGTAGTATCAATTGGAGCTTTCAACTTCATTTAACTTCAGCATAAAGCCATCAGAGCAAAAAGACTTTCTTTTTATTCCTACTTCCAATAGATACTACAACATCGGCACCTTTGGTGAAATGGATACCGTCATGGTTCTATTTGAGGAAAACAATGGCGAGTTGGAATACCGTTCTGGAGATGATGACAGTGGAAAGGATTATAATGCTTTGATTCGATTGAGATTAATCAAAGGACGTCGTTATGTGATCCGATTGCGCTTGTACTTCAAGCACCATTCTGGTGATTCTGCGATTATGGTTTGGTAAATGTTAGTTGAGGGTTGAGCGATATTTCCCTCAACCCTCAAAATAAAATAGTAACAAGAGATTATGAAAATACAATACTTACTTTTTGCAGCACTACTTTTAATGACAACTTGTGAACACCCTGAAAAAGTAGCCATCGAAAATCAAATCGAAAATACATATTTCAAACTGACCAATGGTACGCTGGCAGATGCTGATAACTCTCCTTTGTACAATACCAACCTAGGTACTACACTAGCCATGGCACTGGGACCAATCAATGGCATATTGGGTGGAGATATATCATTTGAAGCTCAAAACATAGAAGTGATTGAGTTGGAAGACAAAGCAGCTGAAGTGACTTATGAAGTAGTCATGAATGCAGATGGAGAGGTAGAACGAAGAAAACCAGTCTCCATGACTTTGAAAAAGATAGGCGGAGAGTGGAAATTGGATGGGAAGAAGTTTTTACCGCTATTTTAAAGAAGATGGGCACAGCCCATCTTCTTTAAGGTTTTACTTATTCTTTGGCGCCGCCATTCCTTCTATCCAAGGGGCACCAATTGCTTCCAGTTCTTTTTCTAAAGCAGGCATGTCTTTTTCTTTCAATTCCATTACTGCTTCCTTGAGTTTGCTCAATCCATTTTTGGCAAACTGCAGATTCTCTTTGTGCATATCAGTTGGTCCATAAGTACTTCTTAAGCCTGCAAAGGCATTGCCAAAGAAGTAACCCATAGTAGGAGCTGTTCTTTCACCTATCTCGCCTCTAACGTCATCACCCATTAATTCAGCTCTCATTTTCTGAACCTTTACTTTCAGGTCATATAATTTTTTGTCTAAATCACCTGGCTCAACAGCCGTTCTGCTCAATGCTACTTCCATGGCATTCAGACGATTCATAGCATCGGACATAAACGTATTGACTATGCCTCTGTTTTCTAGCAAATCCTCTATTTCCATGCGGTATTGAGCAATTTCAGCATCTGACTTTGGTGTGAGTGCACCTGGATACAAACGCTTCACTTTGAATTCCATCGGACCAGCTAACTTAGAAGTAACGCCATCTTCAATTTTAGAAAGCGTAACGGTATAAGTACCTGGTGTAGCAGGAAATCCACTTCTGTTGAAACCTCCACCTCTTTGACGCAAGCTAACTGGTCCGGCAGGTGGATAAGAAAAGTCCCAAACCACTCTGTGCATACCCTTGCGGTTTGGAGCATTGATCTTGCGAACTACTTTGCCTTGCTGATCTTTTACGATCAACATGACTTTGTCTTTGATTTCATTTTTCTCAGCATTCAAAGCCTCCCAACCAGGGAAAGGAATGTCTTTGCCCTCTTTGTTCAAAGCGCTTTCTTTTTTCTTACGCTCTTGCATCATTGTTGTTGGACTATCTTTCAGGTAGTAAGTAAATACTGCACCTACTGGTGGATTCTCAGCTGCCCACATACTAGCTCCCGGAGAGAAGTCTGTATTTCTAGGTTGATACCAAAGTGCATCGCGTGTAGCAAATAATTTTGCTTCTTCTTGCAAGCTTTCTTCTGTAATGTCTCTCAAAGCACTGTAATCATCCAATACAAAGAATCCGCGACCAAATGAAGCAGCCACCAAATCATTCTCACGACGCTGAATGGTAATGTCTCTGAAAGGAATAGTAGGAATACCTCCGGTCAACTCTGTCCATTTTTCTCCACCATCAACCGTGAAGAAGATGCCAAACTCTGTAGCTGCAAACATTAAATTAGGCTTAACATGATCTTGCACTGTTCTCCAGACCAAGTGACGATCTGGAATATTACTGGAGATAGATTTCCATGATTTACCCATATCGGTACTTTTGAATAGATAAGGGGTGTAATCTCCTTCTTTGTGGTTGTCCAAACAAACGTACACGGTATTTACATCATGCAAATCGGCTCTAATGT
>JBCBCD010001217.1:0-2244 GCA_038530915.1 Bacteroidota bacterium | reverse complement strand
ACCATAGACCATAGACCATAGACCATAGACCATAGACCATAGACCATAGACCATATAAAATGAAAAAATGGGATTAAAGAAGAGAAATAAAGTTAGTGCTCAATTCAATATGTCTTCATTGACAGACATTATCTTTCTTTTATTGATCTTTTTCATGTTGACTTCGAGCTTGGTAGCACCCAATGCATTAAACCTTAAGCTTCCGGGAAGCTCTACTACTGCAAGGGTACCAAGTACACCACCTGATAATGTAAGAATTACTCAGGCGGGCAATTATTATTTTAGAGGACGACGTATTTCTTTGGATGATCTGGATACCATCCTAAAGCGTGCAGCTGAACGTTCTTCTAAAAAACTGAACATTACTATTGATCCGGCTCCTGGTGCTCCGGTTGAATATGTAGTCAATGTTATGGATATTGCAATGAGGTATGACATCAACGGTATTTTGGCCGTAGAAAAAAGATAAAAATAGTATTTCAACTGAAGCTAATCTAAGACAGCTTCAGTTGGCTGAAACTTATAAAACCAATTAATATGGATTACGTATTGTCTTCAGAAGATGAAAAGTATAAACGGCGGGGGTTGATTTCGGCATCCATAGCTATGATAATTCTTTTCATTTTATTGCTGTTGCCTTTTTTGACCTTGCCAGATCCACCGCCTGGTCAGGAAGGCATAACTGTTAATTTGGGTATTCCCGAATTTACAGAGGTTGAAGATGCAGCTCCTGCTCCAACAAGAACAGATCCTGATCCAGATCCAGTTGAGAAAGAAGTTCCTGAAGAGGTAGTCGCTGAACCTACTCCTTCAAAACCCGAACCTGAACCACAAAAAGAGGTCGTGGTTACAGAAGATCCTGCTGAGATCGCTTTGAAAAAGCAAAAAGAACGTGAACGTCAAGAAGAGTTGGAACGTCAAAAGGAGTTAGAGCGTGAACGCCAGCAAAAAGCAGCTGAAGAAGCCAGAAAACGTCAGGCAGAAGAAGAAGCTCGCCAAAAGGCAATTGAAGATCAAAAACGCCGTGAAGCTGAAGCTGCCGAAACCAAAGGAAAAATTTCTGATATTTTCAGTAAGTCTAATGGCGCTGGAAGTGGATCAGGTAATAAACCTGGTGGCGACCCAAGTGGTGATCCTAATACAGGTGCTCTGGATAAAATCAGTACGGGTTCTGGTACCATTACAGGTGCTTTGACAGGGAGAGGAGCTCCTATTAACGCACCTAAACCTTCTGATAATTCTCAAGCAACTGGTAAAGTAGCCGTAAAAGTGTGTGTCAATGCTGCAGGTAAAGTAACTACTGCTAGTGTTACACAAAGAGGTACAACAGCCACCAGCAACCGTTTGAGAAGTATTGCTGTTGCCAATGCTAAAAAATGGACCTTCCCTCCCGGTTCTCAAACCGATTGTGGAACGATTACTTATACATTTACTGTACAATAAATTTAAAGAGACTGACGAAAAAGCCCTTCGTGCTTTTTCGTCAGCAAATAATAGGTTGTTTAGTAATGGACAAAAAATAACTAGCTCTAAATCGGATACTTATTCTTTGACCATTACTTAAGTCCATTTTCCTTGAAAAGCTCTGCTTTTCAAGGAAAATGGACTTAAACAAAACTTTCTTGGGTGTCTCAATACGAGGTACGAGTTATGAGACGCCCTCTTTACACATACCTTATGTATCAAGACGCACTCGACTACCTGTTTAAGCAGTTGCCGATGTTTCAACGTCAAGGCAAAAAGGCTTTTAAACCCGGATTAGATAATATTAAAAAGATAGATGCTTTTCTGAGACATCCACATCTCAATTATCCAAGCATTCATATTGCTGGTACCAATGGTAAAGGGTCAACCGCTCACATTTTGGCTTCTATCTTGCAAGCTGCCGGTTTAAAAGTAGGTTTGTATACTTCTCCACATTACAAAGATTATAGAGAAAGAATTAAGATTAATGGTGAACTCATTAAAAAGGAGTTTGTCGTCGATTTTGTCAATAAAGTAAAAGCACAAGCTGAAAATATCCAACCTTCTTACTTTGAGTTTTCAGTGGCCATGGCTTTTGAATACTTTGCTGTAGAGCAAGTCGATATAGCAGTAATAGAAACCGGATTGGGCGGGATATTTGATTCTACCAATATAGTTGATCCCATCATTAGCGTGATTACAAATATCAGCTATGACCATATGGAGATCTTAGGAGATACCTTACCAAAAATTGCTGTAAGTAAAGCTGGTATAATTAAA
>JBCBCD010001216.1:0-2244 GCA_038530915.1 Bacteroidota bacterium | reverse complement strand
CTAGCAACTCGACCATTTCCATCTAAAAATGGGTGAATTGTTTCAAACTGGTAATGAATTAATGCAATTCTCAATAAATCTGGAAAATAGTATTCTTCATTATGGGCAAATTTTTCTAAGTCATTCATATAATCATTGATGGTTGTATGAATTGGTGGAATGAATATAGCATCATTAATTGTTGCCCCTCCTATCCAGTTTTGGCTTCTTCTAAACTCTCCTGGTAATTTATTCTCACCTCTTACACCTTTCAATAGAACCTTATGAGTTTCTTTAATTAATCGTGATGAAAGTGGTAATTTCTCTAAATTCTCAATTGCAAATGACAATGCTGCAATGTAGTTCTTTACTTCTTCCCAATCATCCCTCTTACTTTCTGGAACATCTTCTTTATCAAGTAGTGCTTCCTCGATATTAGTTTTTGTCCCTTCAATTTTACTTGATTGGGTCGCCTCCTTTAAAATATGCATGCTGATGAATAAATCAATATTAGGTATATATTCAGAATACATATCTAACCTCCCAATTTGTCTATCGGCTTGACCTAAAAGGTTTAATAGCTCCATATTTTCTATGATCCAAGGTCTATCTATGGTTTCTGGCTGGAAACTCTTATATAAACCTTGATTAATATATTGACCAGACTTGAAGCTTTTCATAAAGAAATTTTAATAAAGATACAGCTTAATTAATAATTCTTCAAATTACTTAACTAAGAACAATCATTAATTAAGATTCAATGAAAAAACTTAATTAACAGTCAAACTCAAGAAGTTACAATGGAGTAGAAAGGTAGCTCTTAATTCGCATGATAAATTTTAAACATACTCTAATCCAAAAACTGAAAATTTGTTTCTTTGTAAAGAAATTAAAAACATAGAATATGAAACTACATAAGCTGTTTCTGGGAATTACATTTACCTTACTATTTTCAACTTTTGCATCAGCACAAGACAAAGTACTTCAATTGGATGACTATGACCAGTGGAAACGAATCGTATCAACTGAGATTTCTCCCAATGGCACCTGGTTTACCTATGGGCTTCGGCCGAATGGTGGTGACGATACCCTTTTTGTTAAAAAGACGACTTCTGCAACGGAAGAATTTGCATACCGAATTCCGTATGCAAATGCACCTACCTTTTCTAATGATAGCAAATGGGTAGTCTACTTAATTTCTCCATCGGAGAAAGAAATGGAAAAGCTCAAAAAATCTAAAAAGAAGGTTTTTAAAACAGCAGAGCTTAGAAACCTTGAAACAGGTGATGCTACTCACTTCAAACGAGCTAGGTCAATGAGTTTTTCAGAAGATGGAAAGTTCCTGGCTATTTCCTTAGAAAAAACCCAAAATGATAAGTCTAAACATAAGGGACAGGATTTAGTGCTCGTAGAATTGGCAACGATGGCCACCATGAATTTTGGAAATGTGAGTGATTATGCTTTCAATAAGAACTCGACACATTTGGCCTATACCGTTGATGCCGCTGAGATGGTAGGAAATGGATTGTATGTGTATGACCTGAAAGAAAATGTACTAAAGAATTTAGATAGCGATAGAAAAAAATACAGCCGTTTAACATGGGATGATGCCAGCGTACTCAAACAAGATTGGGCAAATAAAGGCCACCAAATTGCAGTACTCAAAGGAGAAGAACCAGATACTGTAGAACAGAGAGTAAACATACTTTTAGTGGTATCTGATGTACATCAAAATCCTGTAAAAAAGGAATTGGATGCCAATGATACTTCAAACTTCCCCGAAGGTTTTGTAGTTAGTGAGAAAGGCCTTTTAAGATTCAGCAATGATGGAAGTTTTGTTCTTTTTGGCATTAAAGAACAAGAAAAAAAGATAAAATTAGATAAGGATACCATTCCCAATCTAGATGTTTTTCATTGGAATGATGAAACCATTAACTCTGTTCAGAGAAGAAGGGCCAATAGAAATAGAAATTTCACCTATTGGGCATCCTATCAATTTAACAAGGGTACGTTTACCAGGCTTACGGATGAGAGTATGCGCGAACTGCTTGTTTCAAGAAATTCAGATTACTGGATTGGTAGAAACCCTAAACCCTACATTAACGATGTCAACTGGGGTGTTTCACCCGCTGATCTCTACCGGGTTAATCTGAAAACAGGTGAAAGAGAGAAGGTCGTGAACTTGGTAAAAAGGACAATGGGTTATTCTCCTGATGGGAAATATTATGCCCTGCAAAAAGACTCTTCTATTCATGTACTAGAATT
>JBCBCD010001215.1:0-2248 GCA_038530915.1 Bacteroidota bacterium | reverse complement strand
TCTTCAAAAGGCGACGCAAATCTAATATCCTTTCCCGGTCTTCCAAACTTTTATTATAGAATTAATTTCTATCTATTTACTTATGTGCTTCTAATAGACAATTGAAATAAAGGAAAGTTCAAATGGATGTTTCTGGTTATTGGTTTTTAGTTGTTGTAGCGGAATAAATTCCGCTGTACCAATTATACAACAACAAAAAACCAACAACCGAAGCTATTACCTTTTTCGAGAAGAATTACCTTTCTTATAATTATTCCTCTTAGCCTTCCCTCTTTGCTTCACATATTCTCTTTTGTGGGCTTTCTTCTTTTGCGTGATCAATTGTTCAATGAGATCTTCCCTACCGATAGAAATAAGCTTCTCTCTAATTTGATGATGGTTTTCACGTTTGTGCCAGAAGAAGAATAAATGCTGTTGTTTTTTTTCTTTTTTAGTTTTTGCAGTATAGACAGGCTTTAAGGTATAAGGATGTACACCTGTATAATATATAACGGTAGCTACTGTCATAGGAGTGGGTGTAAAATCCTGTACCTGCTCCAGCATAAAGCCCATGTCTTTCGTCTCTATCGCCAAGTTGGCCATGTCTACAGACTTTGAGCCTGGGTGACTGGAGATGAAGTAGGGAATAAGTGGCTGATTCAGGCCATTTTTCTTATTGAAATGGTCGTACTTCTTTTTAAACTCATGGAAATGCTTGAAAGAAGGTTTGCGCATTACCTTTAGTGTTGCATCTGAAGTATGCTCCGGAGCTACCTTCAATCGACCACATACATGACTGGTAACAAGCTGCTCCATATATTCATCTATGCTTCCATCGTTTTTCTTATTGTAGGAATCGGCCAACAAATCATAACGAATACCACTACTTACGAATGCTTTCTTCACTTCGGGATGCGCATCTACTTTTTTATAGAGTTCCGTAAGTGGCTGATGGCTGGTATCCAGGTTGTCACAGACTACTGGATGTATACAGGAAGGAGCTACACATTTGTCGCAAATACTTTGGTCTTTGCCCTTCATACGATACATATTTGCGGATGGCCCGCCCAGATCACTGATGTATCCTTTAAAATCAGGCATTTTTGTAACCGCTTCCACTTCCTTTAAAATGGACTCTTCAGATCTGCTGGAAACAAACTTCCCCTGATGTGCTGATATGGTACAAAAACTGCAGCCTCCAAAACACCCTCGGTGCATATTGATAGAGAATTTAATCATCTCGTATGCTGGCATGGAACCTCTTTTCCTATATTTGGGATGAGGCAATCTTGTGTAGGGTAAATCAAAAGAAGAATCAATTTCTTCCTCAGTCATTGGAGGATAAGGTGGATTTATAATTAGTGTCTTTTCACCTGTTTTTTGCAAAATACGCTTTGCATCCACTTTATTTGACTGCTGCTCTACGTGCTTAAAATTTGCAGCAAAAGCCAATTTATCTTTTTGGCACTTTTCATGAGAGTTGAGCCATAGGTCTTCCCAATTCTTGTTTTTTGGGACACCTTTTATATCATCTCTCAAGATGGCCGTTTGAGGAATAGTGTCTAATGATCCAAAAGGAACACCTTTATTAAGTAGTCTAATGATTTCACGGAGTGGCATTTCTCCCATACCATACACCAACATATCTGCTCCACACATTTCTAAAATAGAAGGAAATAACTTATCAGACCAATAATCATAGTGTGTGACTCTTCTCAAAGAAGCTTCTATCCCACCTATTAATACGGGAACGTCAGGGTATAAATCTTTTAAGATTTTGGTATACACAGAAACTGCATAATCGGGTCGGAAGCCAGCAACTCCTCCGGGAGTATAGGCATCAGTTGATCTTTTGCGCTTTGATGCAGTATAATGATTGACCATAGAATCCATGCAGCCGGAGGTAACCCCAAAAAACAACCTTGGGCGGCCCATTTTTTTGAAATCTCTCAAATCATCTTGCCAATTGGGTTGAGGAACAATAGCAATACGCATGCCTTCATCTTCTAGTATTCTTCCGATTACAGCCGTACCAAAGGCAGGGTGGTCCAAATACGCATCACCAGATATCAGGATGATATCTAACTCTTCCCATCCTCTCATCTCTACCTCTTTCTTGGTGATGGGCAACCAATGTGTTATCGGTCTATTGTCAAACATTTTTTACTGCATTTTATAAACGCAAAGACGCTAGGATTTCACAAAGATCGCTAGATAAGAATTATAAAACTCATGAGAAGATGAATCCAATAGAAATTAAAAAAGCACT
>JBCBCD010001214.1:0-2255 GCA_038530915.1 Bacteroidota bacterium | reverse complement strand
CATTATCGAATAACCTCAAAGAAATTAACAATGAAAAACATAAAACATATTTGCTTACTAATCTTAGTAAGTAGCTTTATCATTTTGAATCAAGGTAGTGCTCAACCTACTAATACATTAATCGATGGTGCAATTATGACACCACCTAATGCAGCATCGCTAGGAAAATACATAGATATACCTGTTGAACTATCAAGAGGGATTCCTCAAATATCCATCCCCATTCATACTTTGACCGAAGGTAATTTATCTCTTCCTGTTTCTCTAAGTTACCATGCATCTGGAATCAAAGTAGCAGAAACAGCAAGTTGGGTTGGTACAAACTGGACGCTACAAGCAGGAGGAATGGTTTCCAGAACAGTAATGGGAATTCCTGATGAATGGGATGCTGGGTTTTACTTTACAGGAGATAACCTAAACCTTACACAAGGTCAAGTACCACCGGAGAATATTAGTTTAAATGTTGTAAACGAACTCCAGGATGGGGAAGCTGACATATTCTCCTTCAGCTTTCCAGGGTATTCGGGTAAGTTTTATATCAAAGATGATCAGGTTATCCAAATTCCACAACAAGATTTAAAAATTTATTTCAATAGTAATAATACTATTTCCACTGGAGTAGATGAGGAAGAGCGGTTACAAAGCTTCACCATTGTTACTCCAACTGGAGAACTCTATTATTTTGGTGAAGCACCGAATGAAACTGGAGATGCAATAGAATATGTAAGAAGAAGTGATAGTCCTACTAATATTAGTGATATGCCCGTCACTTGGCTGTTGATGAAAATTCAATCACCTGATAAAGTACATGAGATCAACTTTACCTTTGTAGATGAGACTTATGGCTATATGAGCCCACCTTCGATGGTAGCGACAAGATACTATGACGATGATGCAAACGTACAGATTAGCAATTTTGATTTTGCATCAAACTTTTCTAGTGTAGATATTGAGCATTTCAGTAAAAGGTTATCCACAATTGAAACTAACACTGAATTTATTGATTTCATTGCTATAAGTGATAGAGATGATACCAAAGATGTGGGTACTGGAAAGGCAAAAATGTTGGATTCAATTAAGATTTCTAGTGGTTTAGTTGGTATCTGTAAAAAATTCGCACTTAGTTATAGTTATTATGAAAGTACTCCTGGTGTCACTGATTACCATGAAAAAAGGTTAAGATTAAATAGCGTCCAAGAGTCTTCATGTAACGATGATATTAATAACATTCCAGCTTATACCTTTGAATACAATGGTAATGAGTTTCCTGGTATCTTAAGCAGAGCCACTGATCATTGGGGTTTTTACAATGGTCAGACAGGAAATGAAAACCAAGGTCAAGGGGTTGAGTTAAACATTCCTCCTACTACACTAAGTACTGGTTTTAACACTGTAACAAAAGGAAACTCCAATCGTGAAACCTATGAGAGTTATGCTTCAAAAGGGATATTAACGAAAATTACTTATCCTACTGGAGGCCATACGCAATTTGATTATGAATCGAATAGTGTTCATAGTCCAATGAACATGGATGTAATTGAGCCTATTCTTACCTTTTCAAATCCATGTGTTCCGGCAGATTTAAACAGTCAACCTAAAAGCTTTTCTACTTTCTCAAATGTTAAATACAGAATAACTGTAATGACAGGTGGGGTCGGAAGTAATTGTCCTAGCAGTGGTACATTTACACCAACAATTAAGTTATATAAGGGCACTGATATCAGTACAGCCATGCACATAGAGGACCATGGGTATGATGTCTCTCTTGACATAACAGATATGTTAGATAGCAATGATGAGGATGTAAGGGAAGGAAACTTGACAACTATTTTTCCAAGCCTTCAATTAAATACAGATTATATCTTCCAACTGCCCTATAGTAACCACAATTTGAAATTTGAAATATTTAGAGAATATACAGAATCGGTAGTGAATAGAGATGTTGGAGGACTAAGGATAAAACAGATTACTCATCATGATAATGATCCGCTTAATGACAATGACATAGTTAAGACCTATGAATATATAAAGACAGGGGCCACTAATGAATCTAGTGGGAATATTTACAATGAACCTGAATATGGATATGTAAATAGCTATACAATAGATGGTATAATAGATGGTACGCTCATACCATATAACTTTACATTAACTGCTTTTACTTTTGTAGACAATAGCTTCATCCCCCTTAGCAGTTATGATGGATATCATATACTTTATAATCGAGTAATTGAGAAGTTTAATGGAAATGGATC
>JBCBCD010001213.1:0-2264 GCA_038530915.1 Bacteroidota bacterium | reverse complement strand
TTTAGCGGTAATAAATTTATCTCTGTTAACCCGCATATCGATTTCATCCCAAAAAGGTGAATCCACACCACCTAAATATAAATTGGTGATCCTTACTTCAGTCCTTCTCAATTCTTCTCTTAAAGATTTGGTCATGCCATTGAGGCCATATTTGGAGGCACTATAAGCCGCAGCTCCTGCCATTGGAGTTTTTCCTAAAACCCCAGGAATATTGATCACAAGTCCTTTTTTAGCCACTTTCATTGGTGGTAAAAAATATTTGAATACGTGGAAAGCTCCCTTGAGGTTGACGTCTATGGTTTTACCAAAATCTTCAGCAGTCAATTTTTCAAGTGGCTTTATGATACCTATGCCTGCTGCATTAACTACAACATCCAATTGACCTACACGTTGATGAATTTCGTTGGCCACAGTTTCTACCTGATCAAGCTGGGTCACATCCATCGTAAACGCATTGTTTAGAGGAATGTCATTTTCTTGAGCAACTTCCTTTAATCGCTCTTCATTTCTTCCCGTAATGAAAACTTCAGCATGATTCTTCTTAATCAATTTGGTCGTTTCTGCGCCAATGCCACCTGTTGCACCTACAATAAGGACTTTTTTATTCGTAAGAATCTCCATTTATTTAATGTCTTGTTCTGTGATTACTGAAGTTTTGTTGCGATGGTCTGCATGAATTCTGATCTGACATTTTCATTCAAAAATTTGCCACTGAATGCAGTCGTCACAGTGCTACAGTTTTGGTGTTCAATCCCTCTTGCTTGCACACACATATGTTTAGCATCGATATAAACAGCCACATCTTTGGTTTGCAGAGCACCTCTCAATTCAGCAGCGATCTGCTCTGTTAACCTTTCCTGTACCTGAGGTCTTCTTGAATAATAATCAACAATACGGTTCAGCTTAGATAAGCCGATTACTTTTTTACCTGGTATATAAGCTACATGAGCTACACCATAGATAGGAAGAAAGTGATGTTCACAGAAAGATTGTACTCTTATCCCCTTCTCCACTAACATTTGGCTATAGCCATATTTATTATCAAATAAGCTTACACTAGGTTTGTTTGCTGGGTTAATGCCTTTAAAAATTTCTTTGACAAACATTTTTGCCACACGCTTGGGCGTACCACTTAAAGAATCATCATTCAGATCCATTCCAAGAATATCCATTATGTGGTGGAAATGTTCAGCAATCTGGCTCATTTTCTCCTCATCACCAAGTTCAAAAGCATCAGGTTTTAAAGGAGTTTCAATGGAAGTAGCAGCATGCAATTCACCTATCAAATCAGCTTCATCACTCCAGTAGCCATTACCGTTGGTTTTGCCATTGCCATTTACCATCAATTTGGGTTGACTCATAGTCTTTTAGATTATTTAAAATGAAAGTAATTTTTTCGTACCTGTTAGAATAGGGTCAATTTTTCAGAAATTTATTAGGTGCAGATTTGAGTAAGAATAAATTACTAGAATTATTTTTACTTCGTTTTTACTATGATTCATAATAATCATTGCAAAAACCTCCACATTAACGTCTCAGAGTCGTATATTGTTTAATTTTTTTGGATACTAAGCCAAGTAACTTATAACAAAACTGTTCAATGAAACCTTACATCTACCTTTTTTCCCTGTTTTTTCTTTTTTTCTCCTGTCAAAACACACAAAGCGGCAACAAGTTTGCAGATTGTAAATATGGAGAACCAAAAGCTATTTTTAATGAAAACCTGGACTTCGTAAATCGACATAATTTTAAAATTAAAGAATTGGAAGGAATAGAAGAAGTTACTTTTTCCAGTGGAAAGCAATTAACCATTTACCAAAGTGGATGTAATGAAATAAAACAAGATTTTGAATTCATCCTGGAAGCTCAACCTGATTCTAATCTTATTAATCCCTATTTTTGGATAGGCAAAACAATAGAAGAATTTCAAGCCCTGGGTGCTTTTGGTCCCGATTACTTTTCATATTCTACCTGGGCACAAGTAATAGCCGAAAATGCAGACAAAATTAAGATTGCAGAATACCAAGAAGTACAACCAGGTTTTTATGTCAAAATAGACAGAATAAATGGACAAGATGAATCTACATTAATGGTTACACTCTCTGAATCACCTTGATTTTACTGTATTTTCACTCATATTTCATGAACTGTCAATTTGTCAACATATAAACGAATTAAATTTATTTATATGTATAAGTTATTGTAAGCAAAATGGTGACAGTTTTTTTTTTGACAAAAGAAGACCAAAGCCTTGTTTGGGTACG
>JBCBCD010001212.1:0-2264 GCA_038530915.1 Bacteroidota bacterium | reverse complement strand
TTCCCAATATTATGATTGCTGACACTTCTTATTGTAATGCACCTGGTCTGGTCAATTTACCTCTTGCAAATATTACAGGAGGAAGCTGGGACGGCTTAGGCGTGAGTGGAAACCAATTTGATCCTACTGGTGCCGGAGGAAATGGAGATTATGTGCTTAATTATTTTGTAACAGATGGCAATCAATGTACAGATACATTGGCGGTGAATATAAGTGTGGTAGACCCTGATAATGTAGAAGCAGGTGCAGATCTGGAAATATGTGTGAGTGAGACTTTTTTGGACTTAACTGTTGATGCCAGCCCCGCCAATGGAAGTTGGTCAGTACCCTCTTTTGGGAATATACCTAATGGAGCACTTAATCCTAGTAATTTGGGAGTAGGTACTTATACCGTTCAATATGAAGTAGGTGCCGGAAACTGTCTTGTAAATGATCAAAAACAGTTGATTGTACATCCATTGCCAAGCCTTGACTTAAGTGGCTTGACAACTAGCTTCTGTGTGAGTCAGGACAGTATACTTTTAGAAGCACTACCGAATGGAGGAATTTGGCAATCCAATAATGGTGGATTTTTACGGGATAATTTCTTTTTTCCCACTCAAAGTGGTTCAGGTACATTCACATTAAGTTATGAGTTTACAGATAACCAAGGTTGCATTAGTACAGCAATTGCAGATGTCGTGGTAAATGAGCTACCTGTCGTTACTGCTGCCGATACTACAGTCTGTAATGTAGCGGGAACCATCAACTTACCTTTAGCCAGTCCTGTGGGAGGCCAATGGTCTGGACCAGGAGTGGATAATAATGCTTTTAATCCGACAACAGCTGGGGGCGTAGGAGATTATACTTTGACCTATGAGTTTACAGATAATAATGCATGTAGCAGCTCTACTACTGCAATTATTTCTGTTATAGAACCAACAACTATAGATGCAGGAACAGACTTTAGTGTATGTGTAAGCGAGAACGCTGTAGATTTATTTAATGGCGTCAATCCAGTTGGAGGAACTTGGACTGAAGCTACTCTGGGCGACATACCTAATGGCTTATTTGATGCAGAAAGTGCTGGTATTGGCACCTATACATTTACCTATTCTGTGGGAGCTGGCAATTGCCTGGTGACCGATGAAAGAGTAGTGGAAGTATTAGCTCTACCAACCATCAATTTGAATAACCCAATAGATGAGGTTTGTGAAAATGTAGATGGTGTCAACTTTATAGCTTCTCCTGAAGGAGGAGTTTGGACCGGAACAGGAAGTGCAGTGATTGACTCACTTACTTTTTTTCCAAATAGTAGTGGAGCTGGCATTTATGAGTTGACGTACACTTATACTGATGGCAATGGTTGTACAAATGCAGCTTCTTTTGATTTTACAGTCAATGCACTACCTAATATTGTGGTTTCTGACACGGTGATCTGTAATACACCTGAATTGGCTGACTTGCCTCTGGCTCTACCTCAGGACGGAGAATGGACCGGGACAGGAGTAGTCAATAACCAGTTTGATGCTGTTGGTGCGGGTGGGATAGGTAGTTATCCTTTGATGTATACATTTACAGACCTAAATGGATGTGTAGGTCGAGCAAATGTAAATATAGAGGTTGTTGAACCAGCTACCATTGATGCGGGTCCTACGGATACAGTTTGTATAGATGGAGGTGAAATTACTTTATCCGACTTTACACCAATCAATGGATTATGGAGTGGTCCTGGTATTACTGACCCCCTTGGTAATTTTGATCCCCTTTTAGCAGGAGGAGGAACTCAAATACTTACCTATGAATTCGGGAGTGGAAATTGTCGAGTGACTGATACTAAATCAATTGAAGTAATTGACTTGAGGTCAACCTCTGCCGGAAATGATCAAACTGTTTGTTTAGATGAACCTTTCTTACAATTGGAAGGACAAATGCCATTAGGTGGTGAATGGTCAGGAATGGGTGTGATAGAAAATGAGATGGGAATTTTTGTACCTGATTCTGTAGGTGTAGGTTTACAGACCATTGTTTATACTTTTGTTGATGATGCTTCAGGCTGTTTCTTCAGTGATGAAAAAACAGTTGAAGTACTTCCCATGCCGGAATCTAACTTTTCATTAGCGGCACAATCCTGTATAGGTGATACCATTCAGTTTGAGAATAATTCAAACAGCACCTTCTTACCACAATGGGACTTTGGTAATGGAGATCAATCTATGTTGGCAGAACCATCATATACTTATCAAGATACAGGGACTTATCTGGTTAGATTGACAACACAAAAC
>JBCBCD010001211.1:0-2268 GCA_038530915.1 Bacteroidota bacterium | reverse complement strand
CAAGTCACTTATTTCTTTATAATAAAACTCTACATCCCAGGTACTTAGGTAAATTTTAACAGTCTTAAATAAATCCTAATCACTGGATTTATTGGCTTGTAAATATGATTTTTATCCCAAACCAATCAATTGTGCATATGAAAAAAACAATAATCATAATCTGTCTACTTTGTATAGGCTTGTTTAGTTGTAGGGAAGGAAAAGAGTTTCGTGAAGAGCAGAATGTAAATTTACTCGGTACCTGGGATGTAGAGTTTTATTATAAAGAAATAAGTGACTTGAATGGTGATATATTGGCCATTGAAGAATACTTCCTTGAAGATAGCATCACCATGACTTTTTTTGATGGTGGTGGTTATACTAATTTCCCAATGTTTTTGGATTTGGATGGTCGATACGTCACTGATTTCAAATGGAAAGCTCGCACAACCAGAACAATGACTATATCATTTGGTCCTACGCCCAACTCGCCTAATCGCATTGATTTTGATAACCCAATCACATACACTCCCAGGGTGCAATATTGGGAAGGCTTAGATCAATCAAGGGATGATGTGGAAATTTATCATGAACTACGATTGCGTAAATAAATTCATGAATAACGATTTTTTTAGTATTAGTTTAGATGTTTAAAATAGCACACTTCAGTCTGCGGCGAAATGTGCTATTTTAAACACCTAAACTTCTAAACCTCAACATAATATCTTCTTTTGGCCTCAACGTAATCAATGGTTTAGGCTCAATATCCTGTCCGGGTACCAATTCGAAATCAAACTGCTCTACCAACTTCAAGAGCATTACTTTCATTTCCATCATCGCAAATTGATATCCTATACACAATCGTGGTCCACCTCCAAAAGGGGCAAATGCAAATGGATGCCTTTCTTTTTTATTGCTTTTCAAAAACCGCTCTGGTTGAAAATCATATGGATCTTCCCATAAATGATTGGAGTGGTGTACACCATATATATATGCAGCAAAAACAGTTCCTTTGTCTATCTTAAAACCATTGTATTCATCATCTTCTATGGCTACTCTATTGGTGATCCATGCAGGTGGAAATAACCTCATGGATTCATTAAGTACACATTCTGTATACTGCAATCTCATTAGTTCTTCAAAAGTTGGATGGGTTCCTTTTACAGAGGTAGATAGTTCTTCTCTTATCCGAGTGACTACTTTTGGATGTTTTGCTAATAAATACAAAGTCCAGGCCATGGCATTTGCAGAGGTCTCATGCCCGGCAACAAACAGAATATTGGTTTCATCAATCAACTGTTGATCTGTCATTCCTTCGCCGGTATCTTCATATCTTGCATCCAAGAGCATTTGCAATAAGTCATCATACGTATCACCAGAATTGCGCCTCTCATCAATATACTTCAATACATTTTGATTCAACTGATCTCTAACCGCTTCATGTTTTTTTACCTGTCCACTCCACTCCTGTATCAAATTGAGGTAAGGCTGGCGAATCTGTTTTATGATGAAAAGCTGCAATGTAGTTATCGCTTCACTCAACTCATTCAATTCATTTTTTTCAAAACCCCTACTAAAAATTGCGTTGGCAATAATTCTGAAAGTAATCTCCATCATAGAATGATTGATGTTTACAACAGGATTTGCGATTACTTCTTCTTTCAGCTTAAGAATATTTTGGTCAATTAAGGAAGTCATTGATCCAAGAATGGCTTCCAATCTTGCTTTGTGGAATCCAGGTTGAATTAGTCTTCTTTGCCTCAACCAATAGTTGCCTTCACTACTTAATAAACCTTTCCCCAAAAAATGGCTGATCCGCTCAAATTGTACTTCCGATTTTTGATAATTTTTGTGATTCTTCTGAAGTATGTGCTGCACAAAACCAGGGTCTTTGGTCACTACCATCTTGTATAATCCACCCAAATAAATAATCCCCGTTTCTCTTTCTGTTAGCACTTCATCCAAAAAAGGAATGGGATTATTGGCAATTTTAAACGAACGCAAAGCGGTTTTCCATTTAGGGATAGTAGTTACTTCCATCTTGAGTTGATTTTTTCCAGCTTAAAAGTAATTAAGTAAGTGATTGGACAAAAATAAATAGTGTTTTTGATCGATCAGATTTTTGGAGCTGATGGAGGCAAATTCGCAAGGTGATTCACATCAGCTGAGAATTTAACGAGGAGCAGCTCAAAAAGATGACATCATAAAGTAATAGTTATTTGTGTCCAACCACTTAATGGACAAAAAATAAGTATCCGATTTAGAGCTAGTTATTTTGACTTTTAGTAA
>JBCBCD010001210.1:0-2271 GCA_038530915.1 Bacteroidota bacterium | reverse complement strand
CAAAAAAATGATAACACTTTTTTGGTAATTGCTTGTGTCTAATCCTAATCCAATAGTATTGGCAATTCCTAAGTAGAATTGCTTATCATTGTATTTGGATGCTTGCAAATACTCTGGCCGATTTTTTAGATGGCGATAGGATGGATCTATAGCAATATAATTATCAAATAATTCTGGGCGATTAAACAAACTATGTATCGTCAATAAGCCACCATAAGAATGGCCTATTATAGTGCAATGATTAACGCTTGCAAATTTTTCATCAATCAAAGGCATCAATTCCTTTTCTATAAAATCCAAAAACCTATCTCCTCCTCCGGAGTTTAAAACCCCAGCTATGGGATCAGGTGTCAAGTCTCTATCTCTATCTGTATTTGGAATACCAACAATTATTGACCTAGGAAGCACATCGTTGTCTTTGGAAAGACTTAAGAAATTGATCATCGCTGTTGTATAGTCAAACATATTCTCCCCATCTAAAACATAGATGACCGGATATTTTATCTTCCCATGAAGATCTGCATATTCATCATTGGGAATACTAATAAAAACTTCTCTTTTCTCACCTAATATTTGAGAATCAATAGTTAAGGTTTGCCTATTTTCATTAACCTCCTGAGTTGGGTCACAAGCTGATAAGACAATGAGCAATGTGAGGAAGCAAAACCAGTTTAAGCGAGCCTTATGAGATAAGTGGGGCATATCCAAATGATTTATTTCCCACTAATTTACTTTTTCTCGAATATTTAAAAGGTTAATCACACAACTTTGCATATTCCCGACGGTCAAAACAAACTCCTGAGGAACGATTATACCACTTTCACTTTGTGCAGGCTTCCACTTAGGCATGTTTTCAATAGATTTTACCAACATCTCTTCAATTTCTTTGTGCTCGGTTGGCCAAAATACATATACATCAGTTAGTTCTCCACTTTTCGAAATCGTAAATTTTATGGTTGCTAAATCAAAGCCTTCAAAACCATCGGTTGGAATCTTATCAATGGCTTGCTCCTTGAGGTACTTTTTTAACTGTTGTTTGCCACCGGGATATTCAGCCTCATGATCGGGGTCAATTGCTAATTTGAAACCCATCTCTTTTGGCGTGTTTTGTTTTAAGGTGTTTTCTGGCATGTATTTTACTAAAATGGATATCTTCTTATCAGGATCCGCATTGGTAATGATTTCTTTTTGTTGCTTTGTTAAATAATCATCAGCACTAAAAGCCTTTACTAATTTCCCTTTTTGGTAGGCAGCTACTTCAACTGATAAATATTCTCTCACCCAATTCTCTTTGTATCTGCGATTGAGATCTATCAATTTATTGGCTTTCGACAAGCTGTCTTTTGACATTGAAAAAGGTGGATAGTTGATATACACATTGAAGTAGATATCATCCTTTAAGTGTTCTTGGGCTATAAGGAATACTGGAGTAATCATAAGTAGGAAAAGGATATATTTTTTCATATTTAATTGAAATGATGGATGAAATAAATGTTTAGAGGTTTAGTGTTTAGAATGGTCGCACTTCAGCCTTTGGCGAAATGAATGCTATACAAGCACGCGGCCATAAGCCCTAAGTCAGAAAAACTAAACACCTAAACGCTAAACCTCTAAACACCATTAATCTTTCTCCTACAAAAGTATAGTAGAACCCCATTTTTTAGCCTCTACAAGTGTAAATTAGTGTAAATTGCTAGTAAAACACTTTCAAAGAGTGCTTTTATCAAATAGATTTGCAATATGATAACAAGAGTTATGATAGGACGAGATAAGCAGCTTTTATTCATTGTTTTTGCATTATTCTTTTCGTTTGCTTCAAACGGTGCCAATGATGAACTAATTAGTGAAAAGCGTATTGGAGTAGCCATGAGAATGATTGGCCATGAGGTTTTAAATAGTCTGGGAGATAAACAGTCTCGCATATTGCCTATTGAGCAGAGCAATGATCAATATAAAATTCCTTTTGAGTTTGAGTTTGGATTTAATCCGGATGAGATAACTTCTATCATACAAGCTGTAATGCATAAGACACAAGTTGCTTCTCATTATATCGCTGAAGTAGAGCATAGTGAGAGTAAAGAGATCGTTCATGCTTTTGAAGTAGGTAATCCAAGATCGCCTAACATTATTCCTTGTGAAGGTAGACCAGTCCCCAAAGATCGTTATGCTATTCTTATTACTATTTTAGAAAAAAACCAAGCTGCTCCTCTCCTTAAAGCCAGCACTTCCAATAACTCAACCAATTTGGGTATCAACAATTTTGTTGATACC
>JBCBCD010001209.1:0-2274 GCA_038530915.1 Bacteroidota bacterium | reverse complement strand
CTTTCGACTTGTCCAAAATCAGTAGTTACGAAAGATTTTCCAACTAATTTATTTACAGTTGGAAATGGCAACTCCTCGTTGAAGTCTTTATCAATATATTTCTGGATGTATTCTTTTATTGTCATTTTTTTTGCTTGCAGGCAACGGTCTCGCATAAACGCAGTAGCCCCGTTTAGGGGCTATTGTCGTTTTATGCATTGTTAGCGGCTGGCTTCCTTTATTCTAATTCTTCGCAATATAAATCTATATCTCTTAAACTTTGAATTATTGCATTCGATACATTTTTGAAGGCTTCAATTCTTAAGATATTGTCAATGTCCTCTAAATCAAATGTTATCCTTGAAACATATCTTAACTTGCTTAAACGTTTTTTTACAATTTCGACTTTTTCTTCATCTTTGATAGAAGTTCTAAATACCAAAACTAAAATTTTAGGCTCACTCATTTATCTTTTTCAGAATTTTATGGTCGATATAAAAAGTGCCAAAAGGAATTAAGCAAGCAATTAACACCTTCCATGTTATTACTCGAAATTGCCAATTTCGCTCTACTGCAAAGCTTAATGTTTTCACTACAAACAATAAAAATAAAATACCGTGAATAGGACCAATCATTTGAGAAAGTGTTGGTATTCCTGCTAATCTTTTTAATGGTACGGCAACGAATACCAGTAATATTAAAGAAGATCCTTCGAGAATGGCAAGTATTCTTAAAACAGTAAGACTTTTCATGTTCATATATTAAAATGCCCGAAAATTAGGACGACTAACAAAAGGAGAAAATGACCAAGGGATAGCTAAAAACAGAATAATAAGTCCAATAGAATACCAAATTAATATCGTTTTGAATTTCTTAGTATCTTCTGTTTCTCGTTTTGCTTTGGCTGACCCTATCGTTATCACAACTATTGAGATCAGCATTAAAAATGGGTGCCATAATCCAAAAAACAATAGTTCTATATTTTCAATACCTGATTTGAAGTCTCTCCAAAAATATTGCACAATGGGACTTTTGACTAATAAGAGCACTCCAATTATAAGTTGAATGTGAAATAGAGTTGCTGTTCCATGCCGAAATAAATTATTACGTTTTAAAAAGTTCTTCTTTTTAGAGTAACCAATTAATGCTTGACCGATAGTTAGTATCAAGGCTATCAATGCAAGCCACCTAAATAAGGAATGAAACAGAATCAAATAGTAATACATCAATGCTATAAATTTTGACGACATCAATTATTTGCAAATATCAATCAATTCATTTAAACATTTTGATATATTTCAATCCAAACAAGGTATTATTCAATCATTTTATAGTCAGTTGGTTTTAATTGTGTCAGCTTTTTAAAAAATTTAGCGAAATGTGATGGTTCTGTAAAGCCAAGTAGGTAAGAAATTTCAGAAATAGATTTAGAGGAGTATTTAAGATGATATTTAGCTTCTAATAACCTTTGTTCATTAATCCACTCAGACGTAGTTTTTTTAGTACGATTTTTTAATACTTTATTTAGGTGGTTCGTGCTTACATTCAGCTTTGCAGCGAAATCTTTCGGTTGAAAAGTCTCCTTAATTTCTTTTGCTAAAATCTTTTTAAAGTTACTGACCAACTTATCTGACTTAGATTTTTTAGTCCCTTCCTTTTTGAAGCTTAGGTGTTGTATTTCTAAAAGTACACTTATAAAATAACTCTGTATTATTTTAGATTTACCGGTACTTCGATTATTATTATGAAGCTCCCAAATTCGGTTTAGTACTTGATTTAAAACTTCAAAGGTTCGTACGTCTAACACGAAATGTGGAAACTTATCAGGACTTAGTATGTCTTGAAAAATTTCAATGGAATTAGTTTCTGAATGGTTAGAAAGAATAGAATCATTAAATGTACCGATATATCCGATTGACTTAGAATTAATTTGAACAAAATTGTTCATCTGCCCAGCAGGAGTAATAACAAATGATTTTTCATTAAATTTGAATTCTTCTTGATTGAGCATCATTTTAATTTCGCCTTCAATCAGTAAAATGAAACCATGTGAAGTGTTTTTAAAGGGAGCATTTGGAAAAGAGATATGGTCTATCAATTCCTCAATTTTTAGAATATTAAAATTTTCATCAACCCTTTTCATCAATTCCTCAGATGTCAAATATTTTTGACTGACTTCTACTGGCGATAATACTTTTAATTGAGCCATATTTGTTTTTGCCTTTGTGTCTGCTTGCCGCCAACGGCAGTCTGTGAGAAAACTTGATCCCTTTTTTTATTTTACCTAACAACATT
>JBCBCD010001208.1:0-2274 GCA_038530915.1 Bacteroidota bacterium | reverse complement strand
GGCTATAAAGAAATGGATGTATCCATCTTTTTTCTGATAGCTTTTGCTGTATTCTTTGCCATATTGGTTGGAGATGCAGGCTATGGGATGGTTTTTCTGTTGGCTGCTCTTTTTTTGGGACGAAAGCTCCCCAAGCAGCTGCGCATTTTGATCTATGTATTGAGTGCATCAACTATTCTTTGGGGTGTAATGAGTGGCACCTACTTTGGGTCGGAACAAATAGCAGCGCTACCTTTTTTCAACAACCTCATCATTGAAGAAATAGCAAGTTTCGGAGCCGACAATATTAATTTTATGATGCATCTATCGTTCCTGATTGGAGCTATTCATTTAACAGTAGCGCATAGTGTTCGGCTTTTTCAATTCATCAACTCCATTAAGGCACTTAGTGAGTTGGGCTGGATCTTATTGATATGGGGATTGTTTTTTGTGATAGAGCAACTGGTGTTGGGTAAAGAATTACCAGATTGGAACAACTGGCTGTTTATGGTGGGCGCCGGATTGGTTGTCCTTTTTTCTCAAGAGGGCAAAGGATGGATAAATAGCATGCTCATCTCCATTGCAAATTTACCCCTAAGTCTTATCAATGGATTTTCAGACATCGTATCGTATGTACGACTGTTTGCTGTAGGACTGGCTACTTCAGCGGTAGCAGCTAGTTTTAATGGCATTATACTGCCAACTGAGGGTTTTGAAGGGATGGGTATCATTGAGTTAGTAGTTGCTGCTATTGCACTTTGCTTAGGGCATGGGCTCAATATTGCTTTGGCACTGATGGCGGTGGCTGTACATGGGGTACGTTTAAATATGCTTGAATTTGCGAGTCATTTGGGGGTACAATTTTCAGGTAGAGCTTACGAGCCTTTTAAATTGAAAGCTTCTATTACTCAGAAAGAAAAATAAAGTTTAACAAATAAAGAACATTGCTATGATAGATCTAATGTTTCTTATATCGACCGTATCAGGCTTAGGTGATATGGGAATGTCCCTGAGCATTGCTGCAATAGGTTCAGCAATAGGAACCGGCGTAGCAGGCATGGCGGCTATAGGTGCCTGGAAAAAAATGATTATAAGTGGTAAAAAGGCACCGACTGCCTTATTGATATTTGCGGGTGCGCCTTTGTCACAGGTCATTTATGGGTTGGTTTTAAAAAGTACCATTTCAGAGGCCAATTTAAACCCCGATTCGTATGTATTGCAAATTATTATTGGACTCTTTGCAGGAGCAGCAATGGCAGGTTCTGCCATCTATCAGGGCAAGGCAGGTGCGAGGGCTTGTGACGCAATTGCTTCAGGTGCAAACGATATAGCCAAATACATCATGGTGATTGGAATTATTGAAACAGTTGCCTTGTTTGTCATGATATTTACCATGACCGGACTTCCTTAGATCTAAGAAATAAACACAACATGATTTACATGCCACCTCTTGTCTTTGTCACCTTTGCTGACTGCTCTGGCAGAACGAGTATAGGTATTTGACTATTATAGGCCTGATTTTTTGTAACACTTGTCTGTAAAAAGTCTTGGAAAAGATTTTTTTCTCTTCTAATCATACAAAGCAAATCACAATTTTCTTCTTGTATAAATAGATTGATGGTTTCGTTGATGTTGTTTTTTAGGGGGATGACTCTATCTTCTACTTCAAGAGAATTAAAAGAAAGGGTATGATCTAGATCGTAAACTTCTTTAGTTGAAGCATTGACATGAAGAATGGTTATTTTAGATTCAAAAGCATGAGCTATTTTTTTCATACTTAAAAGCCAAGATGGCGATACAGTCGATTTATCTATAGCAAGAACAATATGTTTAATGGGTTGAAATTCAAAGTTGGCAGGAACAATTAGTACGGGAATACTCGACCATTCGATAGCTCTAGCGGCTGTGCTACCAAAAATCACTTTAGTAAGTCCGGAGGCTCCTTTGCTACCCATCACTACCAAGTCTATTTGGTGTTTTTCCACAATCCTATCGAAAAGAGCTGCTATTGAATCAGGTTCAACAAATGTTTGTAGTGACAAATCATACTCTCTAATAAGTTCCATAAACTTCATCTCTTGCAGATTCATTTGTCGCTGCTTCTCTAATAGTACAGGTTGCTTATGTGCAGGAAAATCTTTGTTGTGTTCAACTTTATGGATGTGATAAACGTGGTAGAAGTAAAGTATGCTTCTCAATTTACTGGCTAAATGAATGGCATAGGCTGAGGCATTATCTGCGATCGGAGAAAAATCAGTTGGTATAAGAATTTTCTTCATGATTTTTTCAGTAAAT
>JBCBCD010001207.1:0-2274 GCA_038530915.1 Bacteroidota bacterium | reverse complement strand
GGGTGTAGGGTGTAGGGTGTAGGGTGTAGGGTGTAGGGTGTAGGGTGTAGGGTAAGATATTTTTTGTTAACAAAAAGAGAGAATTTTTTGAGAAGTTTCTCAATTAGATGTTTAAAATAAAAGTGAGTTACATCATGACAAATATACTTTTAGTAGATGACCATCAGATAGTAATAGACGGAATCAAAACGCTTTTGAAAGGAGAAAGTATCGTTAATCAGATATACGTTGCCTTAAATGGAAAAGAGTGTCTTGATATTGCCAATAAGAATGATATCGACTTGATGATACTGGACATCAACCTACCGGATATCAGCGGTTTTGAAATATGTAAAAAGATTAAAGCAGAAAAGCCCAATTTAAAGATCATAGCTTTGACCATGCACGACAATGCAGGTTACATCTCTAAGATGATCAAAAATGGAGTCAATGGTTATATCCTTAAAAACACAGGTAAGGAAGAACTAATGAGAGCTATTAACACCGTATTAGCCGGAAGTAGTTATTATTCAGCGGATGTTACGCAAGCCTTGGTCAGCGGTGGTCCAAAATCCAGAAAGCCCAAAACAACTGACTTCATTCAAAAGCTAACCAGAAGGGAAAAAGAAGTACTTGGTCTAATCGTTGAAGAAATGACCACGGATGAGATTGCAGCACAATTGTTTATTTCCGCAACCACCGTAATCTCTCATAGAAAGAGTTTACTGAGGAAACTAAATGCCAAAAATACAGCTGGTTTGGTGAAAGCAGCTTATGAATTTGGGTTGTTGAATTGATTCAACTTTTCCCGATTTTTCGATTAACCGAAAATTCGAACTTTTCAACTCTAGGCTATACTTTCGTGTATAACAATCTAATTATCAATATTTTACCCCAACCCTTCCTTTTTGCCTTGAAGCAAAAACGAAGCAAAAAAATTCAAGGCTGTATTTGTTTTGCCTAAAAATGGACGTTGCTTTACGCTCGCATTTAGAGCCGCTCCTTTGTCGCTCGCTAAATGCTCTTTAGGCCCTCCCTCAAGCCCATTTTTTTAACGGCAAAACAAATAATGCCAATTGCTAAGTAAGAGAGCAATATTAAATATTCTTTTGTGAGCGTAGCGTTTTTGTTCTAATCAAGACGCGAAGGACGCAGATAGCCTTAGCTCTCTAAGGATTTGAGCAACGCAGAGTAGGACAAAATAAGCAGCTCAGAAAACATAGATAATACTGCTCTCTTACTTAAATATTGATTATCAGTCAATTAGTAATTTAAGCGCTCTTCGATCTTTTCTGTAAAATTCGGGATAACTCATGTTTACCCTTTTTCTGCACTGTCCAACAACTAAAAACCAACAACCAAAAACATTATCTCGGTACTACAAACCAAAAGACCGTAATAAAATGACAAAAGCTACCCACTAAAACGAAAACATGAAAAATAGCATGATTGTATTTTAGCTTATGCAAGCTGTATAGCACTGCTCCAAGCGTGTAAGCAATACCACCAGCCACCAACCATTGTATGCCTTCAAAAGGTAAGTTTTCGGTCAATGGTCTTATGGCAAAAATGATGATCCAACCCATGAGTACATACATGATGGTAGAGATAAGATCGTATTTACCAGTAAAAAAAAGTTTTATCAAGCTACCTACCAAAGCACAACTCCAAATAATGACAAAAATGATCCAACCTACATCCTCAGGCAAAGTAATCAAAGCAAAGGGAGTATAACTCCCCGCTATCAAGAAATAAATGGCTACATGATCAAATATTTTTAAGCGACTCCTCAATTTTTCTCCTTTTGCACTATGGTATAAAGTAGAGGCTGCATACAAAACCATCAAACTCAAACCAAAAACTACCACACTACTCATATGCAAAGGATCCCCCATGGGCCAAGAACGAACGACCAATAAGTATAATGCTACAATACTTAACAGAAAACCAATACCATGTGAAAGGACATTGAATCTTTCTTCTCCGGGTGCGTAATATTTGTCTTTTTTCATCTTGATTAAATTAGTAATGATTCAGAATTTCCGTTTTTATGTTTCAGTTTGTGAACTCTAGATTTTACTTTAAAGTGTTGTTAGTCTTTTGTCTTTAATCTTATCCAACCAGCTATCTAAAGACTGACAACTAAAGACAAGAGACCAATTAAAATAAACACAGCTGAATTATATTTATGTTCAAATAAGTGCTACATGACACTCGACATTACACAAGTCATTCTTATCCTTATCAGTTTTCAAAGCTTAATTTTTGCTTTTATATTGATAGGAGTAAAAGGAG
>JBCBCD010001206.1:0-2278 GCA_038530915.1 Bacteroidota bacterium | reverse complement strand
CATCCTCTGTCACGTCCAATGAGGGATCAATATCTGTGGTACCGGTTAATCCATCTTCTGTATTTAAGTTCAAAGATCTTGTTGCCTCCTCCTCATCAGATAGTGAAGGATCAATATCGGTTGTACCTGTTAAATGCAGCTCTGTACTGAGGAAAGAAGGATCAATATCCGTCGTACCAGTAAAATTTAACTTTTTTCCAGTAAAAGAAGGATCAATATCGGTTGTACCTGTAAGTTTTAATACATGTTTCGAAGAGTTAAATGATAGTTGAATATCATTTTTTTCTAGATCCACAGTGATAACTCTTTTGGGATCTATTTCAGGTAGAATGGCAACCTCTTTCATTTCTAGTTTTCCATCTTTCAATTGAAGTAGAAAAATATTAGAGGTCTCCAATGAAAACTCTGAAATGTCATTCAATGAGTGGATCAATAAAATCTTCTTCTCATCCGAGGTAATAATTAAGGTGTTTAACATAACTGAAAAGGTTTAATGGGATAAATGGTTAATCTGAATCATAAATGCTAACTGTAATTTCTATAAATAAGTTTCAAAGTGTTGTATCGCACAATATAGAATTAATAGCCTAATATTCTTAACATATCATCTGCCGTCTGCTCTTCCTGATACAGGACGTCAACGAGATTGCCTTTATTGTCTTTGTATATTAAAACATGCCTTGGCGAAGGAATGAGACAGTGTTTTATCCCTCCATAACCACTTATAGAGTCTTGATAAGCCCCGGTATGGAAGAAGCCAATAAACAAGGTTTCTTCTTCTTTAGCTTTGAATGCAGGTAAGTATACCTGACTTTCATGAGCTTCAGAATTGTAATAGTCTGAATTATCACAACTCAACCCACCGATGTTTACCCTTGTGTATTCGTGTTTCCATTTATTGATAGGAAGTAAGATAAATCTTTCGCCTATGCCCCAACTATCAGGTATAGTTGTCATCAATGAGTTATCGATCATATACCAGAGTTCAGAATCATTTTGTTGTTTTTGTGCCAATACAGAAAAAATGGTAGCTCCACTTTCCCCCACCGTGTATTTACCGAATTCTGTAAAAATATCAGGCTCAGGTACCATCGCTTCTTCACATTCTTGTAGAATATTGCTCACTATCTCTTTGATCATGTATTTATAATCAAACTCAAATCCTAAGGAGTTTCGAATGGGCATTCCTCCACCGATATTGATGGCTTTGAGATCCTCTGCCTGCTCTTTGAGTTCGCAATACAATTTCAATACCTTTTTGAGTTCTCCCCAATAATATAAACTATCCTTGATGCCGGTATCAACAAAGAAATGAAGCATGTGAAGTTGTATATTGGGGTTTTTTGCTACTCTTTCTTTGTAGAAACTTACGATTTCAGTACTCCTGATTCCTAAACGAGAAGTGTAAAATTCAAAATTAGGTTCTTCTTCAGTAGCTACACGTAAGCCTATCTTAAACGGAACATCAATGTGTTCTTCGAAGTAGGTGAGTTCGTCTTTATTATCAATAATAGGGATCAGGTTATGAAAACCTTCATTGATAAGATTTACGATGGCATTTTTATAATTATCAGGTTTGAAGCCATTACAGATGATGATCTTATCTTTGTTTACTTTACCACTTTCATACAGTTTCATAATCAGATCAAGATCGAAGGCGGAGGAAGTTTCTAATTCCACATCGTGCTTTAAAACCTCATAAAGGACATGGCTAAAATGTGAACTCTTAGTGCAATAACAATAGCGGTACTTCCCTCTATATCCTTGCGTTTTCATGGCTCGGGTAAATAAATTTCTTGCTTTTTTTACCTGTATACCTATTTTGGGCATGTAGGTAAGCTTTAGAGGTGTTCCGTATTTTTCAATTAAATGTTTCAATGGGACACCATTGAAAACCAGATACCCATTTTCGATGTCAAAACCTTCTTGAGGAAAGTAAAAGGTCTGGTCAATTAGATCAAAATAAGTATTGGACACTGCTTTGGTCTATTTTGATTGTAATAAAATGCAAAATTTTGTTAATCAGATAGTTATGGTTTTTGCTGGGTCTTAATTAACTGGCGCAAATCTAGATAAAAAACTGAATTAAAACAGCTTATTGCTACATAATAATTCTTACCTTTTGGCTTTGTTACTTTCTATTTTTTTAGATTGAGCAAGCAAAAAATATTTACAATTCAAATAACACATTTTATATGGAAAGGTTAGATTCCTTGAACCAAGTCGCTGAATTTCATACTACTTTTCAACATCCGGTTCTGGATGAACCTCAAATCCC
>JBCBCD010001205.1:0-2283 GCA_038530915.1 Bacteroidota bacterium | reverse complement strand
AGGATTTTTGTAACGCAAAGTGAGCCAAAAAGAGATATAACAGAACCATTTAGTTAAATTTAAACAGCTTCTTAGAGTGTTATAAAAGATAACCTTTGAAAGTTGGAGGGTGGATTTTGTTAAGTTTAAGAATACCTCTTAAGCAATTTGGAGGAACATGTAGATATGTAAGCTATCCTTCTTTATTTACGGGCTGATCTTCTAAATGATTCACTGAAAATACACTTTTTCTTTTGTTTTTAGGTACACTTACAAGATATACTCCTAAGAAGATCAATGAACCGGCTAAAATTTTAAATACATTAATGGTCTCCAAGCCTAAAGCAAGCGATAAGGTGGTTGTCAAAAAGGGCTGCAAATAAATGTAGATGCTTACGATGGTTGGAGGAACCAAGGATAAAGCGTAAGTATTGAGCAGGTAAGCCAAAAAGGTAGTGCCAATAACTACATAAGCTACACCCAACCATGCTAAAGTACTAAAAGCAGACCAGTCTGTGGTGACAAACTGTTTATAACCAAAAGGCATTACAAAAACAATAGCAAAGGTAAATATCCATTTGGTTACAGTGATGGGATGATACTTGTACATGAGTGGCTTAGAGATTACCAGGAAAATACCAAAGCTACTGGCATTTGCAAAAATCAGTAAGTCCCCTACAAATCCATCTGAGTTAAAACTTATTGTGCGGCCGTAAGCAATTATAATAATGGCACCTAGTGCTCCTACTCCAATGCCAAGTAATTTTCTCCCGGTAACTTTTTCATTCAATAAAATGGATGATGCAACCAATACCAAGATGGGAGTAGTGGTCATGATCAGAGAGGCATTAATAGGTGTTGTCAAGTTTAAACCACTGAAAAAGAACATTTGATTCAGCGCAATTCCAAAAAGTCCACTCAAGATCAATAATTTATAATCCTTAGCCTCTACTTTTTCTCTGATAAAAACTCGATCAAAAATCCAGAACAAGCTTGCTCCACAAACTACTCTGATTACTATAAAAGCAAGCGGCCTCAATACATTACTACTCATTACCTCCTTGGCAATAATGTAATTACCACTGTAAATAAGCGCGACTCCAAAAAGTGCAAGATGTGCTTTTAGTAAGGTCCTTGACATACACTTTTTTGCTAGTGAGCCGCAAAGGTACTGTTTTTGGTTGTTAGTTTTGAGTTGTTGGTTCTTATCAGGTAAAGCATAAGCTAGTCCAAGATAACAACCAACAACAGGATCAATCCTTATTATTGTTTCCCCCTTTATTATTCCTATTCGCCCTCCTTTCCTGCAAGTTCTTCACCAATTCCTGATTGAATTCCTTTTCTGCCTTTTTGAGCATCAATATCCTTCTTGAACCAATGATGGCTTTAAGGTCATTGACCAATTCTTTTTCCAGTTGCACTTGCTTTTCTTCCATATCCATATAAGCCGTTAACAGATCCTCGGCTTCTTGATCAGATAGACTTGCAAAGTTCATATTGTTCGGACGTAAAGAGCGTTTTAGTTGCTGAATCTTCTGGTTGTGCTCATTGTATATGGGCCAAAACTTTTCAGACTCTTCGGTCGTCAAACCGATGCGGTTGGTAATGTAGGCTACTTTCATCGATTGTATGCGCCCTCCGCCTTGAGACCAAAGGGTAAAAGTAGCTAGTGTGAATAGACTAAGGAAAAATATTTTTTTCATCTTTTTGTTATAATCGGGTTAAAACAATTCTTCAATTTCACCAATATCCAGGTCCTCTAATTCATCCTGAATGTAATCATTAAGCTCATCTTCTTGAATTTGTGGAGATGGAATGAGCTGCAATTCTTCATCATTGTTGGCTACTTCTTCAATAATTACCTCATTGAACTGATCTATATTAGAATAAATATAGGATTCAATTTCATCCTGAGACAAAGAAGCAAAATCCACTGACGATTCTGTTGCATTGGGTCGATCGATGACCAACCAGGCAACCAAGACGATCAAGAGCATTGAAGCCAATGCTAATGCCGGCCTGGGTTGAAGAACCACTTGTAGCTGTTGAATCAACTGCTCCAACCAATTAGGTTGAACAGGAGCTTCTTTTCTTTCAGCTTTGATCTGGTTCATAATTTGATCGGGCAACTGATTGAAATAACCATCAGGTACCTTGAAAGGAGATGATTGCTTCTTAATCTCATGTAGAAATGATGATTTTTCAGCCAACTCATCCCAGATCTCTTTCTTTTTTAATTCATCACTCATCTTTAAAAATTTAAGGGCTCGAGGCCTCTTGGGTTGTGTTTTTATGAAAGCTATA
>JBCBCD010001204.1:0-2295 GCA_038530915.1 Bacteroidota bacterium | reverse complement strand
GTGTTCTCAAAATGAATGATAAATACAGTGATGCCATCATTGAGTTGCAACAATTTATTTCGGAGACAGATGATCCAGTTAAAAAAGAATTGGCGAATAATGAATTGATAGGTGCTCAATTAGCAATGAGTTTACCTGAAAATACCAAGGCAGTAGAAGTTACGCATGCCGGTAGAAATGTCAATACACGTACATCTGAATATTCTGCTACTTTGAATCGAACGGCTGATAAGATGTATTTCGTTACTTATGACACAGATGAAGTGGTTGTAATGGAAGAAGCGACTGATGGAGCCTATGCTAAAGTTTTTATGTCTGAAAAAACAGACAAAGGCTGGGGTAAGCCTACTGCTATTTCTCCTAAAGTCAATCAACCGGAAGTAAGTACTTCTAGTGTTTCTCTTTCTGCGGATGGCAACACCATGTATTTTACTCGTGCTATATTAAAGGGGAATATGCTGGACAGAAGCCGTATTTATTATAGTACCGGTGGTGATGGTAACTGGTCTGGAGCCCAGGAAGTACAAGGCATCAATAGCAATGACTACCTGGTAAAACACCCGGCCGTTGGTGAATTGTTTGGTAGCGAAGTTTTATTCTTCAGCGCTAATATTGATGGTGGAGAAGGAGGTTTTGATTTATTCTACTCCACTCGTACCGGAGAAGGAACGTACAGTAAGCCGGTAAACCTTGGGAGCAAATTGAATTCTATGGGAGATGAAATTTCTCCGTTTTATAAAGATGGAACACTTTATTACAGTTCGAATGGTCTGCCTGGAATAGGTGGTTATGATATATTTTATACAACTTGGGATGGAACACAGTGGAGCGAACCTCAAAATATGGGAGCAGGTTTTAATTCTCCTGTAGATGACCTTTATTTCCGCCTGGATGCAGAGGGGTATAATGGTACTTTATCTTCTAACAGGCAAGGTGGAAGATCTGTGCATTCCAAAACATGTTGTGATGATATTTACACTTTTTCCATCGCTAGACTATACGCGGATTTAGTAGTAGGGATTTTTGATGCAGATAAAAAACCACTTTTAGATGGTATGGTTATCCTGACGGATAAGATGTTAGAAACTGATGAGGATAAGAAAAATCCTGAAGGCAATCGCTTTGACTTTGGTCTAAACCTAGAGACGCCTTACAAAATCTATGCGACAAAGGAAGGTTATTTCCCAGATTCTATAGAAATTACCACGGTTGGCTTAAAAGAATCCAAGACTTTTGAACAACGTTTCTTCCTGAGAAAGAAACCAGTGGTAGTTGTACCGGAAGAACCTGAGTTTGATACCATCACTATTGAAGAAGCTATTGTTTTAGAGAATATCCTTTATGATTTTGATAGTGACAGAATCAGAGATGAATCTGAACCAGATTTACAATTGGTTTATGATTTGCTGATAGAATATCCTGAGATGAAGATTGAGTTGAGTTCTCATACTGACTATAGAGGTGATGATTATTATAATGAACGTCTATCTCAGCGAAGAGCTGAATCTGCAAGAAGATGGTTAATTCGTAAAGGAATTCCAAGAGATAGAATGGAAGCAGTTGGTTATGGTGAAAAAGTACCTCAAACTGTTAAATCTACAGCAGCCACTCAAAATGATTTCTTAAATGAGGGTGATATCTTGACTCAGGGTTATATTGACAGTCTGGGGAATGAGGAAGAAAAAGAAACGTGCCACTTAATCAATCGTAGAACAGAATTCAAGATCATAGAAGGCCCCACAAGTATTGTCATCAAACGTACAAGATTAAGAAAGAAAGAAAATAGCAAGCAAGTACCCGATAAGAAGAGTAATATCAAGGATACAGTCGCAATCAGTAAGATGTCAACGCTTTATGGCAAAGGAGTTACCAAAGGAGTGCCCATTTTGAATGTAGATGAAAGAGTAATTGATTTTGGTACCGTAGAAAGAGGAGATAAACGCGTACACATTTATAAAATCAAGAATGTAGGAGATACAGAAGCAATTATATCGACCATCGTACATTGTGAATGTACTACTTTGGAAAGAGACTTTGAAGTCATTCAACCTGGCCAAGAAGTAGAACTTAAAGTAACTTTCGATAGTACTGAAAAAGAAGAAGCGGAAGAAATTGACTTGGACATCATTTTGGACAATCCAATTCCTGGCTTTGAAGATCCTATTATTGAGAGATTGATGTATAAGTTTAATATTAAAAAATAATCAATTTTGGTATTCGCAACGCGAATACCAAAATTGATTAAGTAAAACTAAAAAAATAAGTTTTGCATTTTGACCGAGAAGATTTTGTCTC
>JBCBCD010001203.1:0-2295 GCA_038530915.1 Bacteroidota bacterium | reverse complement strand
CCAAGCCATTGTATAGTCTTTTATTGGTGTTGTCTTTCATTGTACTCTTTGGATTTACTGCTTATTTTTTTAGAAAAAAACAGCCAGTTGCAAGCAATCCACATCTAATTACTGTTGGGCAGTCAGTATTTGACAAGCGCAATATGACTTTGTCCACAGGACATCAAACCGTAGAATTATCCAACAAAGAAACGGAACTACTCACACTACTTCACACACATGCGAATGAGCCTATGGAAAGAGCAATCATCCTAGAAAAAGTGTGGGGGGATGAAGGTAATTATGTAGGTAGAACGCTGGATGTATTTATTTCTAAACTCCGTAAAAAGTTGGAAGCTGATCGTAGTGTGAAGATTGTGAATATTCGTGGAGTGGGTTATAAGCTAATCGTTGATCAGTCTTAGAAAATACTTTTCATTTGATTTATAAACAAATCATTTTTTTCACCACGGAGTTGCAGAGAGTTTCATGGAGATCGCATCCTGGCATTGATGAACTAAATACGAGAGCAATATTCTTTAGTAAAATTGTAGGGAAATCTTAACTGAAAGACTGGTCACCTTACTAGTAAGGTGACCAGTCTTTCAAGTTTCATTGCTCGCAACTTGAATCAATTAGTTAGCGTCAATAAAAGCCGAAATGGCGTTGTGGACTTTCGTCGCTAATTCAAAGTAAGCCGTTTCGTGTTCGTCAATTGTAGCATCCATATTGGTCATTAGCAGATAGCCGGCATTTTTATCTTTATCAAATTCCATATTACAAGTGGTACCTGGGTCGCTTCCATCGTGCTTTATCGTTCCGTCTTTTAAAAACCAGAATATTCCCTGACTATCGGCTAAACTCACAGGAATTAAACCTTCAGGCAATAAAGCATTAAATAATAGATCATAACTTTCTTTTGAGAACAATATCGTTGACTGACCATTTGCTCCCTTTATCATATCCATCAAGTATTTTGCTAAATCCTCATTGCTGGTCATAACGCTTCCATCCGGGTATGAATCGTTAAAGTATTTTGGAAGAGGTGTTGCTCTATCCCAATATAAGGTTGCTAAAGAACCGGAGTTAAATGCCTCAATATCATAGGAAGTATTCGTCATATTTAAAGCTTGTAAAATGTTTGTTAGAACATACTCTTTAAAGGAAGTTCCAGTTGCTTCTTCCACCAAAAAGGCGGCTAAAGAAGTTGCAATATTCGAGTAGCTCCAACTTTCACCAGGTGCCCTGGAAGAAAAGTTTTCTGAATCATACAAAGCTCCTCCTTCCTTGTAATAGCTAGATAAATAATTCTCTAAGGGTATAGTAGTTCTCTGCTGTGTACCAAATCCCTGTTGTAATAAGTTAGATCCATCCGTGTTTAAATCTTCTCCCGGAAGGATATGATAAGATTGTATATAAGTTTCTTGATCATCCAATAAACCCGATGTATGAGTGACTAAGTGCTTTACCTGTATCATGGCATCAGCTTTTTTGGGATTCTTTACCTCAAAAGGTAAAATGTCATTGATATTAGTTTCCAAAGTGAAGTAACCTTGTTCAATGGCTTTTACCACTGCCGCCGCCACAAAAGTTTTACTGATAGAACCTATTGGTTGTACCGTTTGGTTGGTATATGCCTTATTGCCTCCTAAATCAGCTTGGCCAAAAGCTTCTTGATACAGTAAAACATCATTTTTCACTACTGAAATAGCAAATCCTGGTGCATCTGAGGTAGCATAAATGTCATTCAAAGCTGCCGTAAGCTCCTCCACTGTTGTGATGTCGGTTTGAGGTTGTGGAGTATCATCTTCCTTTTCACAAGAAGTGATGTTTAAAGTAAAAAGGCATAAAAAAAGTGTGAATGCAATTGCGTTTTTCATGGTTTTCATTTTCAGTCAAATGTTTGTTCAATTCTATAAATAAATCAGCTTGTCTGCGTAAATAATAGATGACTGTTAGTATTACTCGATCAAGACTGACAATACAAAGATGAGCGTAAACAAGGCCTCAATCGTTCTGAAATGAAAATGTGAACTTCTTAATGAGATTTAGAACTTTTGATGGGTGATGGTGTCTTGTTCTAAAATACCACCCTACTATTTCACCCACTTATTTAAATTGTCCATCAATTGAGTTGTAAAACCAATTTCTTTTCGCATTACAATGCCATTTTTATCAATAAAAAATAAAGTCGGAATAGCCTGAACATTGTAAATGGTTTTAATCCTCCCTGCTGGTCCTTCAAAATTATTTACATTCAACCAAGTGATAGTATCTTCTTGAGAGGATGATCTCCAGGTATCTTCACCTTGATCC
>JBCBCD010001202.1:0-2296 GCA_038530915.1 Bacteroidota bacterium | reverse complement strand
TATTAAGGCGAGGACAAGACGCAGTATTGATTTAAAAGACGTTTATTGGGCCATAAAATTATTTAGAATAAAGTCTAGTACACCCAAAAAAATGAGTTCAATAACAAAAAGGAATCATGGCATTGACATCATACGTGGCTTATGTATCCTTGCAGTGATATTATTACATATTAATATTCGATTTCAGTTCACTCAGACATTTATAAAGGAGATATTCCCTAAGAAATTATTTTCCTTACTCTTTTGGAGTGGCTTTTATGGCGTCATTATATTTTTTACGCTTTCAGGTTTTCTTATTACTAGTTCTATTTATAAGAAATGGGGGAAACTGTCTCAAATAGATCTCAAAACTTTTTATTGGTATAGGTTTGCCAGAATCATTCCTTTGTTGACACTAATTCTTCTGATCTTATCCATTTTGCACCTGACTAATGTAAGTGGTTTTGTCATTAATCCGGATAAGACTTCGCTTGCAAGAGCCATATTTGCAGCCTTAACCTTCCACATCAATTGGCTGGAAATTCAAGTAGGTTATTTACCGGCTAATTGGGATGTGCTTTGGTCTATTTCGATAGAAGAAACTTTCTATCTTGTTTTTCCTTTGGTATGCCTTTTCTTAAAAAAAGATGGATGGTTTGTAGGAGTATTGATTTTGTGCATGACCATTTCTCCTTGGGCAAGGATTTTTCTATTTCCTGGAAATGAACTGGCGGATAAAAACCATCTGGCCTATCTAGATTCAATAGCACTTGGCTGTATGGCAGCCATTATAGCCAATCGATTTTCAGTAAATCTTTGGACCAGAAGAACATTATTCTTTCTTGGATTAGCAATGGCCATTGCTGTTTTGTATTTCCGAGGATTCATTTATCGAGCGGGCCTTACCAATTGGGGACTGAATATTACGGTACTTTCTACAGGCGTTGCGCTCATGCTCTTATGGCTGAATAAGCATCCATCGATGCAAGGGAAGCAATATTTCAATTGGTTGATCAATATGGGTAGGTATAGTTATGAGATCTATCTCACTCATATGTTTGTGATCATATTTGGCCACCAACTATACAATTACTTTGAACCAGGCGATAACTGGTTGATTCCTTATTCATTGCTACTGATCGTATTATCCTTCTATCTGGGTAAGTTAGTTTTTAATTCTTTTTCTGAGCCTTTGAATCTTTGGCTGCGAAAAAAATGGAGTGCTAAAACCCTTGAGAATTCTACTTCTTTACCTTAATTCATTATAAAATGAAAAACTTAATTGTAGCCTGCTCACTTGTAGTATTCACTAGTTGGAATGTGTTGGGGCAAAATATCTTTAGAACGGTTTGTCAGGGTAATATTGCTAGATTGGATAGCCTATTGCAGGATAAATCCATTAACGAAACAGTAGATGATAGGGGTAGATCTTTGTTGCATTGGGCCGTAGCTTGTAAGGAAAAAGAAATGTTCGAGCATTTAATTGATAAAGGAATCCATCTTAATCAAGAAGATTTTGAACACAAAATACCTATGTCCGTAGCTGTAAACTTTGACAACCAGGAATTTTTTGATTTACTTCTGGATAAACAACCTAATAATTCCTGGATTAAAGACTATGGACTTGGTCTTTTAGAAATAGCAATTTTAAAAGAAAACCAATCATTTGTTCGCAAACTAATCGAACTTGGAGTGAATGTAAATGGCAAAAACAGAAGAGGAAGCATTCCTTTGGAAATTGCAAAACGCATTGGAGCGATTAAAGTTTATGAATTACTACTCCGTTTAGGAGCTGACGAAAATAAAATCCGAACTTTAAGCTTGAAAGGGGAATATATGGGGCAAGAGCCACCAGGAAACACACCAAAATTATTCGCACCCCATTTTATTTCTACTGAAGAATCCGAGTTTGGTTCTATATTCAATGCTTCAGGCACTGAATTTTTCTATGCGGTGGATGTAAACGGAAAACATGAAATTCGTTTCTCTAAGTTGATAGATAATGAATGGTGCCCTGTTGAAACCATCCTTTCTCACGAACGCTATGGTTACAATGATCCTTTCCTTTCAAATGACGAAAACAGCTTGTATTTCATTTCCAAAAGAGCACTGGATGGATTGGGAGAACTTAAAGATGTAGACATTTGGTATGTAGAAAAAGAGGAAAATGGATGGTCTGAACCAATAAATGTCGGATCAAACATTAATACAGCAGGGAATGAATACTATATTTCCTTTACCAATGAAGGGACCATGTATTTTTCTTCAAATGGCCATCCAGTGCTCTTTTGGAAATGAAATACAAGCTGTTTTCGTC
>JBCBCD010001201.1:0-2304 GCA_038530915.1 Bacteroidota bacterium | reverse complement strand
AGAAATTAATACCGTTAATCTGGCAGAGGTCTTATTGGAGTAAAGTGATAAAGAATTCCTAGTACTTTAAGTGGGTTAACCTTATTATTTAGGAATGCAATCAAAACTTTAGAGGCCATTTTTAGTGTATAAGAAAACCTCTAGATAAAAAACTTTTGGTTTACAATTTTCTCATGACCGTAATCTTAGCAAACAACTCTGCTCTAGAATTGACCTCGAGTTTCTTATAAATTTTTTTTGTGTGAGTTCTTACCGTATTAATGGAGATATTTAATTCATCAGCTATCATTTTGAAACTAAGCCCTTGGGTTAAAAGATCAATAATTTCTCGTTCTCTGGGCGAGAGATTTGCCTTTAATGATTTTTTAGGGCGAAAAAACTGGATGACTTTGCGAGCGATCGCGGGTGTAATAGAAGCATAACCCGCATTTACTTCCTTAATTCCTTTTTTTACGTCCTCAATTGAGCTGGTTTTGAGTAAATAGCCTGATGCTCCAGCACATAGAGCGTCAAAAACCAAATCTGATCGATTAAAGATAGTAAACATGATAATTTCTACTTGCCCCAATTCCTTTTTTATCTGGCTAATTCCAGCAATACCTGATTTGCCCGGCAAGTTTATATCAAGCAATAGAACATCAATTTTTTCAGGAAGATCATTTTGAAAAGCTTCAATAGAATCAAAGGAAAAAACAAGGTCAAATTCCTGAGCCCCTAGAAAAGCAATTTCCATTTCTTGTCTAAATGATTCGCTATCTTCAATTAAGCCTACTTTAATTTTTGGTGAGATCATTTCACTTGGTATTTATAATTATAAAATAGGACAAATTAATTGGATAGCAAAACCTTCAGAAGAAGTACTTGCTTCCAATTTTCCTTTGATTTTTTGGGCTCTGGCTTTCATATTTTTAATTCCCATTCCTGAGGAATTGTTTTTTTTCAAATCCAAGCCTAAATCATTATAAATATTTAAATGTAAGTTTCGATCAACTATTTTTAGATTGATCATCACTTGTTGAGCTTTGCTATGTTGACGTATATTATTGATTGCTTCTTTAAAAATAAGTAGGATGTTCTGGCGGGTTTCATAGGTAGTAGATATATCATTAAACCTTTGATCCCACTCCACCTTAAAGCTTAATTCTTCATTCGTCAAAAGGTCAGCGGCATAATCTTCCATTCGCTCAATCATGTGTCCAATAGAATTAAATTCTTCATCTATTGACCAAGATAAATCTCTAATATCTGAAGCAATTTTTTTCATTAACAGCATCGCTTTAGTTATTTTCCTTTCTTCCTCTATGTTCTTTTTATGTCCTTTCTTTATTAACTGAGAAATAAGGAAATAAGATTGAGCGACTTCAGAGCCAAGCTCATCATGTAGATTTTGAGCGATACTATTTCGAGTACGTTCTACCTTGATTTTTTGAATTAACTTAAACCGCCAATAAATCAAAAAGGGAGCAATAAAAAGGATAGTCAATGCTGCGATAAAGTACCAAGTTTCAAAAAAGAATGGCTTTACCTTTAAGTTTAATACCAGTTCATTTTCGCTCTCTTTGGCTAAAGCATTAGTTCCTGTGATATTAACAGTGTAACTTCCTTTAGGCAAATTTTGGAAAAATATTTCACCTGGAATATTTACAACTTGTTCTGGATTTTCGAGACCATTAACTCGATAATTGTAATTATTTCCCTTAGGATGGGTAAAGTCTTTATTATAGAACTTTAATTTTAAGGAATGGCTCGGAGGATAAATAGTTAGCTGTTCTGTATCTTTTATGGGCTGAAAAATTCTTTTTGTTTTCCCCTTTTCTTGCCATGAGATTTCAGACCAATGCAATTTAGAAATGCTATTTTTATCTTTTAGGTTTTGGGGATTAAATTTATTAATCCCATTCATTCCTCCAAAATAAAAATCGCTGCTGTTTTGGGTTTTTAAGTAGGAAAATCGGTTGAATTCATTGTGCGAAAAGCCACTTTGAGTAAAATAATTTATACTCTTATCTAAGCTAGGATTATAATTGCTTAAGCCCCAATAGGTAGCAATCCATAGGGTACTATCTTGATCCGGTAAGACAAATGCGATTTGCTCATTTGGAAGACCTTGTGCTTTAGAAATGACTTTACCGAATCCATCTTGATCATTGAAATACTGAACTCCAGAACCATTGGTACCAATCAAAAGATTTCCCTGAAGATCTTCTGCTAAAGAAAAAATATAATCATTTATTAATCCACTATTATGAGTTGTATAACTTGTGTAGGTAGCTAACTGTGGAAATAAGCGAACTAATTTATTTG
>JBCBCD010001200.1:0-2310 GCA_038530915.1 Bacteroidota bacterium | reverse complement strand
ATTCATCAAAAGTATTTGTAGCAAAATTTACTACAGAAATAAACAACCTCACAATTGACCAAAGAATAATGATAATGGCCCATACTTTTGATAAAAGCAAAAATAGTTTTTTCCTATTCCAAATAGTCAATGACATTGGGAGTAAAACCAATACACTTATTAATAAAGGAATATAACTACCAATTATAGCATACTGAATGCCTTTTCTCAAAAAGAAAAGTAAAGACAGTATCAATGGAACAAACAGGTACTTGTTATTTCTTATTGCTTCAATCATTGAGTAAGTCTTTTATAAGTTCGAAAGCAAGGTTAGTAGAAGAGTTTAAATAATCAAAATTGATCAAATGATATTTATCCTCCGGTGAGTCCTTCTTACCAGAGACATCTCCTTTTGCATACGCCTGACTAATTCCAACAGCATTAATACCTTCTTTTATAAAAGAATAGTAATCACTTGAACTTGCGTCTGTAACATAAAGAGGAATATTTAACCTTTCTGCATGTTTTTTATAGATACTTTCAATTTCTGCACTGGGAAGTGCCAATGATACTTCTTTGTTATTATCTCCATCCCAACCTATTAAATCATAGGAATGAACAGAGTGAATATTGTATTCCTTATCCTTCAAAAACTTTGCAAAAGCCATACTTCCTGCAGAGATATTTTCTTCCTCCTGATCAAAGTAAACAACCATTAAGTTTTTGCTCCTCTCTTTTATTGCTTTAGCTTGTCTTAATACACTTGTAATCACAGCAACTCCTGAACCATTATCAATTGCCCCTGGAAAGTTTTTGCCATCTGTATCATAATGTGCACCGATCACTATATATTCATCACTATTTATGGTTGATGGCAAAATAGTGTAGATATTGGTCCCCTGCAATGGCTCAATTAATAAGTCAATGGCTAGGTTTGAATTGGACATCTTGTAATGATGTTTATAAGTAGTCACATCAAGTTGGTTGAACAATGCTTCGAAATACCGCTTTGAGACCGTTCTTTCATTTTTATCCCATCTGCTGTTTAAATGTATACGCTTTCCGGTTTTGGTTCTTATTGCATCCTCTCCTGTAAGTTGACGGAGGATCATTTTTTGAAACTCCACTTCATTTTCGGGTAATCCTACTATATCAACCTGATCCCTAGTGGAACAACTCACTAGAAGAAGTAAAATAAATAACAAGTTTTTTTTCATTGGTGGTCCTTGAAATTGTTTAATCAATAATAATAATACGTCCACAAGGCATCAAGTCAAGCTGTGGAGGAATTCTATAAAACAGCTCTTGTCCTTTTAAAACGAGTTCTGCCCGATTACCGCCTCTATAGGACTTCCATAATTCTTTCTTAGTCTGATAGAAAAAAGCTACGACATAGAAAAGACAATCCTCTTTAGGGTTGATCGTTTTTTGGAAGCTGGTTGCTTTATCGAAAGAACCCAGCTCTGTAAGTCCGTAGCTGAATAGTACTTGCTTTTCAAGTGTCATTTTATTTGGCGGCAGAAATAACTTCATATAGGTGTCCGGAGAGTTTGGAATGGGAATGGAGTCAGCTGAAAAATTAAGGGACAGTTCAAATGGTTTATCTGTTTCATTGATGACCCGAGTGAAGAATACCAGGTAGCTGTGATTAAAATATTTTTTGGTTGGCCCGGTGTATGGTCCTCCTTTTGGAAAACTATTCTGTATGATTATCCCATTATTTGTTGTTTCACTGTACCAATCCCAGTTGATTTCTTGTCCTTTAACAAAAGTGCCAACACATAGGAAGAAGATGATAGTTATGGTAAATCTCATAATTATATTTTTGTCCAACCACTTCGTGAGCTTAAATATATACTGTAAGCTAAAATCCCTAACATTTTGAAGTGGAAAGGTTTATTTCTGAATTACCTTTAAAATTCTCAATAGTCCATTACTTTTCCAAGTTCCACTAAATCCTTTTGGCAGGACAAAAAAATCACCTTTAAAATAGGTTTGCGGTTTTCCATTTTGTGGATGGATGGTCAAACTACCGGTTAGTAGATGTATAAATTCTTCCTTTTCGTTTTTATCAATTGCTCTTTTGGTTGGTGTTTCCGATTCAGTTAAAACATCTAGTTCCACTCCAGAATAAAGAATGTCCTTGTATTTAGTAGCGTCATATTTAGTTAAACCTATGCCAGACATTAATTCTTTGTCTAGCAAGAATGGGTTTTTAGCTATGGATATTTTTGTACTATCTGCTCGCTTGTTTGAAATTACTGACAGTTCTAAATGGAGTTGCTGTGATTACAAGTGTATTAAGACAAGCTAAAGCAATAAAAGAGAGGA
>JBCBCD010001199.1:0-2316 GCA_038530915.1 Bacteroidota bacterium | reverse complement strand
CGATAAATGTTTCGGCTCCATCTGCTCCCCATTCATTCATCCATGATGCATTTTCAAAAACGGTTTCAAAATTGATTAAAAAATCAAATTGTAGGGTGGAATAGCTTGGAGGATTATCTACTATGCCAGTGATCGTATAGTCGGATTGGTATAGGCCGCGTTTAGCACTTAATATCTCTCCAATTACATTATCTAAGCTGCCAAAAATAGTAAGCGCCATATCTTTTGTAAGCACGATTGCATTGGGTTCACTTAGTACATTTTGAGGCGTTCCAAGCAGTAAAGGAAAGTTAAAAACCCTGAAAAAGTCAGTACTGGCAAAAAGGCCTCTTGCATCTATTTTCCTATCGACATAGGAAAATATTCCTCTTGATCCTATGCCCTGATTATTGATGTTTGTGGCAAATTCAACTTCCGGGATGTCCTTTTTTATGGCATTTGTTAGTAGCGCAGCAGTACTTGTTGTCGTTTCAATACCATCACTCCTGGTATAATTTCCTATGACTTGATACAATTGTGAACTATTAGTATGAAAACGATTGATCTTCCATTCATCTAATACCCAGAGATAAATGAATAATGCACACACTAGAGCACTTGATAAGCCAATAAGGTTGATTACAAAAGAGGTCTTATGCCTTATAAAGGTCCTCATGGCCATTGTAAAATGATACTTCATCATAATTTTTTGTCGGTTGATTTTAAAAAAAGAAATGGGTCGTATGATGCCTGGTCGGAATAAGAGCAGTACATCTTTATACAATAAAAATTTTGCCTTCTTAGTGCCTTTTTGTTGAATTCTACGTTGGTACAATTCGATTAGATCACCTTCAATATCGAGGTGTATGTCAGGATTGCAAAACCACTTGAATAGTTTAAATGGAAGCTCACGATATTTATTGGACACATTGCGGCTCATAGGTTCAGGATGTATTGAGGTAATGCATTCCAAAGTTGTTCTCTTGCCGCTTTTGCAGATTCGAGCGCCCTTTTCCCTTGGATGTTGAGGGTAAAATATAGTTTAGGACGACCTCCTCTTTGCTCAGTAGCATCGCCTCGTTTGCTATCCAGGAATCCTTTCTTTTCCAGTCGCCTCAAGGTAGTTTGTAGTGCTCCTACGCTTACCTCTCTTTTGAGCCGTTCTTCAATCTCATCTTTTATCGTGATTCCATAGGCATTGCCGTGAAGAATGCCCACCGTGAGGAGTACAATCTCTTCAAATTCTCCTAGTTTGATGTATTTCATATTGTCAATACTATTTTGTAGTATTGACAATATACGAAAAAGAATGATAAAGATGCAAGGCCTGGGAAAAGTATGAAGGTTGGAAATGGAAGAGGAATTTGATAAAGTTTCTTTTTTATTTAAGGTTGAGTAGAATTTATTCTACCGTGAGAAATGAAACAGTATGCACAGATAGTATTTCACCTACTCCCCACTCCCCAACCTCACCTGATCCAACAATGTCTGAAAACTCACAAAATCATCCGTACGATGATATTCATCTGCCACATCTAAAATATTAGAATGCTTATAAAAATAAACCCTTATCCTATCGGGATTGACAATCTCGATTTTCCCCTTTAAAAATTCCTTATCAGCAGCTCTGTCTTTGATTGCAAATTGCGTCCAAGTATTAGATTGCTTTTGAAACTCCACTTTCAACTCATTGTAGCCATCTACCTCTTCCAGAAAGGATATTCCTTTGCGGTAAAGCTTATTTTTACACCTTTCCTTGTTAACGCACCCGTATAAAGTTTAAAGGTTTAAAGGGGGGAATAGTCTAGACCGTTTCACCTTTAAACCTTTATACCAATAACCAATACCGCTTATTCCGGTTTTGGAAACTTTTTTCTGAAGTTAAATACCTGATCCGTAGGCCCATACTCCTGTAAATATTCAAGCTTCTCAATTGCCTCTTCAATTGTAGGAGTATGTCCTTTTTTTACCCACCACAAAGCAATGTATGTTTTGCCAAGTTTTTCAAACCATTCCTTTTTTCTTTTTAGAAAATCAGTATGCACGGTCCTGTAGGTAAAGTTTTCCAGGGTTTCGATATCCTCCCAAACAGACATATTCATGATCATGCGATCGTCTTCGAAAGGACTAAATCCTGTTGCATTGTTCGATTCATCTTTTAGCCGCCATACAAAGCCCGGGCTGCTTTCTGCCAATGCATTGATGCGATACAGGTTGTCTACAAAGTCTTTCATTATTGGGTCATCAATATTAAGCCCAAGCATGCGGCCGATGTTAATTGGTGCTTAGAGTATGTTTAAATTTCTAACTTCTGAAAACCAATGTTTTATGAACCTA
>JBCBCD010001198.1:0-2322 GCA_038530915.1 Bacteroidota bacterium | reverse complement strand
GCTGCCGGTTTTCTTGGGTCTCATTTATGCGACCGTTTTATCAAAGAAGGATTTCATGTTATCGCGATGGATAATCTCCTGACTGGTGACATAAAGAACATTGAGCATCTTTTCCCACTGAAAGAATTTGAATATCATCACCATGATATCACCAAGTTTGTGCATGTACCGGGTGAGCTTGACTATATACTTCATTTTGCTTCTCCTGCCAGCCCTATTGATTATTTGAAGATGCCTATTCAAACCCTGAAGGTGGGGGCATTGGGTACACACAATATGTTGGGGGTTGCCAAAGCGAAAAAGGCACGAATCCTGGTTGCTTCAACTTCCGAAGTTTATGGTGACCCATTGATCCATCCTCAATCAGAGGATTATTGGGGAAATGTGAATCCAATTGGTCCAAGAGGAGTTTATGACGAAGCCAAGCGATTTTTGGAATCTATAACTATGGCGTATCATAATTTCCATGGGGTAGAAACCAGAATTATTAGAATATTCAATACCTATGGCCCAAGAATGAGGGTAAATGACGGAAGAGTGCTTCCTGCTTTTTTCTCTCAGGCAATAAGGGGAGAAGGATTGACGGTTTTTGGCGACGGATCACAAACAAGGTCTTTTTGTTTTGTTGATGATTTGGTAGAAGGTATTTATCGATTATTGATGAGTGATCATCATCTACCAGTAAACATAGGCAACCCGGATGAAATCTCGATTAAAGAGTTTGGCGAAGAGATACTGAAATTGGTCAATAATCCCCAAGCAACCCTTACCTATAAACCACTTCCGGTTGATGACCCTAAGGTCAGAAAACCAGATATAACAAAGGCTAGGGAAATATTAGGCTGGGAACCTAAAGTGTCTAGAGAAGAAGGTTTAAAAAGGACTTATGAGTACTTTAAAACTGTTGTAAAGTAAAAACTAAATTATAATCAATGAACTATCTTAAACGTGTATTGGTCACTGGTGGTGCCGGTTTTATCGGGTCTCATTTATTGAGATTGTTAGTGAAAAAATATCCCAACTATCAATTTATCAACCTCGATAAATTGACTTACGCGGGAAACCTGGAAAACCTGAAAGATGTTGAGGATTTGCCCAATTACACTTTTGTGAAAGGGGATATATGTGAAGCTGATTTTCTACAACAACTATTTGAAAAATATGATATAGATAGTGTCATCCATTTGGCTGCTGAATCTCATGTGGATCGTTCGATTTCGAATCCCATGAGTTTTATTCAAACCAATATTGTAGGTACTGTTTCTTTGTTAAATACTGCCAAATTTTACTGGAAAAACTTTGAAGGGAAGTTGTTTTATCATGTTTCTACCGATGAAGTATATGGGAGTTTGGGTGAAACGGGCTATTTCCTGGAAACTACGGCCTACGATCCAAGATCACCTTATTCAGCTTCGAAGGCGAGCTCAGACCACTTAGTGAGAGCTTATTATCACACCTATGGTTTGCCCGTTATTGTATCAAACTGTTCTAACAACTATGGGCCGTATCAATTTCCTGAAAAACTATTGCCTTTGATGATTAATAACATCAAGCATGAAAAGACTCTTCCTATTTATGGAGATGGCAAATACACTCGCGATTGGTTGTGGGTAGAAGATCATGCGGCAGCAATAGATTTGATTTTTCACAAAGGGAAAGTGGGCGATACCTACAATATCGGTGGAAAAAATGAATGGCAAAATATTGAGCTGGTTCACCATCTATGTGATGTTATGGATGAAATGTTGGCAAGAGAAAAAGGGAGCTCCAGAAAACTAATCACCTTCGTTAAAGATCGCCCTGGTCATGATAGACGCTATGCCATCGATGCTACCAAACTCCAAAATGAGTTGGGCTGGGAACCAAGCATACAAACGGAAGAAGGCTTGAAAAAAACAGCAGAATGGTACCTCGCCAATGCTGAGTGGTTGGAAAATGTCACTTCAGGAGCATATCAGAAATATTACGAGAAACAGTATGATCATTAGTGTCATCGGTAATAGGTCATTGGTCATTGGTCATGTTGCTCTTAGAGGTACACCCTTCAGAACAGCATGACCAATGACTTATTACTCAATGATCTACGGTTGATAGATCTCTATACCTTCTTGGAATGTTGCCCAGGCAAACCAAAAACCGATGTAAGAAGATGTACCTTTTAAATTGGTACCTATTCTTGGGCCGGATACTGCTTCACCAAAGATATTCCATTGACCGCCTTCATTGTCTTCTAAAATAGTAGCTCCATTATCTTGCACTGGGATAAAATCCAAAACAGTACCATCTTCGAGTGTACGTTCGTACGCCACTAAGAAATTACGT
>JBCBCD010001197.1:0-2324 GCA_038530915.1 Bacteroidota bacterium | reverse complement strand
ATGACCAATGACCAATGACCAATGACCAATGACCAATGACCAATGACCAATGACCAATGACTCCCATATCAAAAATTATCCACTTCCCTATAAGCATTAATCACCGCCATCTCACCTTCCTTCCCATCTCGAGAATTTCCGTGTTCCATACCCATGATGCCCTCAAATCCTTTTTCGTGAATGTACTTGAAGACATTTTTGTAATTGATTTCTCCAGTAGTAGGCTCCTTTCTGCCGGGATTATCACCTATCTGGAAGTAGGCAATTTCGTCCCAGGATTGCTCAATATTAGGTAGTAGGTTGCCTTCCTGAATTTGTTGATGATAGATGTCAAACAAGATTTTGCAGGAAGGACTATTAACGGCTTTGCAAATCTGGAAGGCCTGAGCACTTTTGGTCAGAAAAAGACCGGGGTGGTTTCTGAAATTAAGTGGCTCCAAAACCATTGTTAATCCATGAGGCTCGAGAATGGCAGAAGCTTGTTTTAGTGATTCGATTACATTGGCGGTCTGATAACCCATATCCTGACGTAGATCGACATGTCCTGGTACTACGGTCATCCATTTGGCATTGACGCGTTTGGCTACTTCCACAGATTCCTTAATCTGAGAAAGGAATTCTTTGCGCCAATCTTCTTTACCACTAGCCAGGTTGGGTTCTTTCCAATAGATCTGGTGGGCTACGAAAACCCCCATCTCAATACCCAACTTTGCCATGGTTTTACCCATTTTGGTTTGTAGTTGTACCTCCTTTTTTTTCATGCCATTGTCTTCAAAGGCAGTAAAACCCTGATCGGCCATAAATTGAAGCTGGTCAATGGGATCATCTCCTGCATGCTGTTTAAACATACCCAGGTGAGGTGCATATTTTAATCGAAATTCATTTTTGTTGGATATAGGGTTGTGGTCTTTGGCAGCAAGCATATTTGCACCTCCGGCTACGAATGTTGAAGAAATCAATCCCGATTTAACAAATGTTCTACGTTTCATTTTGATGATGGTTTTGCTCCCCAAATGAGTTGCTTTTTTATTTGAGGAAAAATGATGGTGATGGTTGCTTTTTGATATTTTCTTGCTAATTTCTTTCCTTCTTTTGGGTTTAAAATACTGTATACAGAGGCCAAAGCATCTGCCGTAAGACAATTATTGGCCATAACGCTTACCCGTCTTTGATCGGATATGCCCATGCCTGTTCTTGGGTCGATGATATGAGAATACCGCTTTCCTTGCCACTCGAGAAAACGATAGGTATCTCCTGATGTAGCTATTGCCCTATTCGCAATAAATAGCGTACTATCTGTCATGACTCCATTAGACGCCATCGTTTTGGTACTGATCTTCCATCCTGGCTTCCCAGGTGGGGCTTCTCCAGCATATATATCTCCTCCTCCATCAACCAGAGCAATAGGTAAGCCTGCATCGCGTAAGATCCGATAAGCTTGATCTACTGTAAACCCTTTTGCAATACCTCCTGCATCAAGACGCGATCCGGACACAGCTAACTTTCCTTTTCTCCTTTTTGCATACAGTTTGAGTTTTTTATAACTCACCAATTTTGTCGCTGCTTCTATCGCCTCTTTTCTCGGAGGCTTTCCTTGTCGAAAAGCACGACGCCATAGTTTAGTGAGCGGGCCGATTGTAAGATCGAAAGCTCCTTTGCTATCTCGTGAAAATTGCCGTGACTGCTTTAAAACATACATTAAATCTGCACTGAGAGGCACTTTCTGCTGACTTCCTGCTGTTTGAGAAAATCGGCTTAATTCACTCTTTGAATCATAATCACTCAGTACTGCATTTAGTGCATCTATACGGGAAAAAACAGAATCTATGACTTTTTTCGCAGCAAGGGTATCCTCTGTATATAAAATGATGCGAAAGGTCGTGCCCATCTGTTGATGGGAAAATGCCAAGCGCTGCAAATCCTGAGGAAAACTCATCTTCAACTGAAAAATGCACAATATCAAACAGCAATAGATTTTTACAGCTGAAGATGAGTAATGCCACATAAGCACTTATACTACTTTGGTCTTTCCTGGAACAGGAATAGGATAGCGTCCATCTTTATCCGGTAAAACCGGTGGCGGGGCATCCCATGCGTATTTTTTAGGGGAAAGATCAATTTGAGAATTAATGGCATCCTCCCATTCGATTACCTGCCCTGAATAGGTAGCCATACGACCAAGGATAGAGGTCATAGTACTTTTGGCTCCGTTTTCAGTGTCATCGAGTTTGTATTCTCCTTTGGCAACGGCAGCCATAAGTTCATCCAGTTCTACCTGATAAGGATTGGGGTCCTTACGGCCATTGTAATCCATAATTTTATAA
>JBCBCD010001196.1:0-2325 GCA_038530915.1 Bacteroidota bacterium | reverse complement strand
ACCCATGACGAGTTATACCTTTATTTGTGTTTGTGTTTGTTTTTCTGTTGTGTGCTTTACCTTTTTTAATTTTTTTGTCCACTAAACAACTCTGGGGTTTTGTTTTTGCCTCCACTCTAAAATAATTGAAGTTAAATTATTCATCCGCATCCTAAAAATATGAAACTTTACACGCCCTGTAAATCCTGTGGCCACGAAATTAGCATCAAATCATTCGCTGCAACGCGATCTGACCTGGAAAAAGATAAAGGTGAAATCCTCCAACTGAATTGCCCGGAATGTGGGACCAATCAGGAACGTCATGTCAATGATGTAAAAGCTAAAGCCAGTAAATACATCTTGATTGGAGCCATCATCATAAGTGTACTAGTGACAGCAATTCTATGGACCATCTTGGGAGCCATTGGCACTGTGAGTGGTACCATACCTGTTTTAGCTTGGGTTCAAGAAAGAAAAGCAGTAAAAGCTTTTAATTCATACAAAGTCAGGAAAACAAAAGAAGCCAAGTATTGAACTATTTTTCAAAAGGATGATGTTGTTTGGGGTATACCTAAACTATATCGCCATGAGCAACTTCATCAATACATTCCTACAACAAGTCTTCAATAAGCCCTATTACACTTATCATCAAATAGAAGACTTAGGTGTGGTCAATACCATTTACGAAATCAATGGAATAGAAGAAGACTACATCCTTCGATTCAACACCACAGATGCTTCTAAAACAATAGAGTATAAAAAAGAAAAATGGTGTCTCGAGCAAGTCGCTAAACTCGGCATACCAAGTCCTAAAGTCTTAGATATTGGTGTATTGAATGGCGTACCTTATCAATTGATGAATAAATTACCGGGAGTCAACGGATCATTATGTACTGCTGATCAGAAAGCTGAAATTTGGGAAAAGCTAGGGACGTACACAGCCATTTTTCAACAAATAAAAAAGATGGAGGTAGAAGAAGTGCTACAAGCAGAATTTCACAAAGACTGGAAAGCAAGATTACATTACAACATCAAAGAACTTCACTCAGAAGATAGCCTATTGATAAATGCTATTTTCACAGAAAAAGAACACAATCATATAAAATACTTATTGAAAAGTTTAATAGGTAAAAATTTTAAGACCGGTCTGTGTCATGAAGACCTGAGCCCTCGAAATGTAATGTATGATGAGGGAACCATTTATTTATTGGATTGGGGCTTGGGGGAAATCAATATCGTGCCTCATACAGAAATTGGCGTTTTAGCTACCTCAGGTGATGCTACAGATGAATACCTACATTTATTTTTGAAAGGACTTGGGATATCAGATTACAAGCACCAAAACATAAAAGAAGAAATTAATCTATTAAATTTATTGCACCGCTTAGATAAATACCGCTGGGCAGAAGGCAATGCCAAAGAGATCATTGGTGAATATGAAAGGAAAGTGAGGATGGTTTATGATGAGATCACCCTAAGTTAATTGTAAGCAAATAATACGGCTGCTATTTCTAATTTAGAATTGTACAAAGCCTCAGTAAAAGAGAAATAAACCTAAAAGCAATTAACCCCATAATCTTATAATCTTATAAACTAACAAAACGATGAGCTTTCTAAAAGCAGAGTGGAGAAAATTAGCCTTAGCGAATTACGAAGTAGATCCTAACATTCTAAAACCATATCTGCCAGCCAAGACAGAATTAGATACCTGGAGCGATACTCATTATGTCAGTTTGGTAGGTTTCATGTTTGTCAATACTAAAATGTTGGGGATCAGAATTCCTTTTCATGTGAATTTTGAGGAAGTAAACTTGAGGTTTTATGTGAGATACCAAGACCAAAATGAGTGGAAACGAGGAGTGGTTTTTATCAAAGAAATTGTACCCAAGCCCGCCATCACATTTGTTGCCAATACGCTATATAATGAGCACTATGTCACACATAAAATGGGACACCTTTGGGAAGACAAAACTGACTATAAAAGAGTTACTTATGAATGGGTAACCAAAGGCAAACTGCAATCTTTTTCTGTAGAAACAGCGGTAGAGGCCATTCCAATTGAAGTAGGGTCAGAGGCTGAATTTATTACTGAGCACTATTGGGGCTACACCAAAGTCAATGAGCGTAAGACATTTGAATACGAGGTAACTCACCCTAGGTGGGATGTCTATCCGGTGAAAAAGCAAGAGATAAATGTAGATTACGGTTTGGTATACGGTGATGACTTTAAATTCCTCAATCAACTTCAGCCCAAATCTGTTATGCTGGCTGAAGGGTCTGAAATAAGCGTGGAGAACAAGCGAACTATTTAATAGCCCGATTTCACAAAAAACATCCCGAATTTTC
>JBCBCD010001195.1:0-2326 GCA_038530915.1 Bacteroidota bacterium | reverse complement strand
AGCAAAAATCAAGGCATACTTTTTATTCTTCTTTGTCTTGACACAAAGAAGCAAAGGTCAAGGCTGTATTTCTTTTTTAACGTTTCAAAGTACTTGCAACTCCTAAACAATCTGAAACTCGCTCTTAGCTTTTTACTTCAATAAATCTCTCTAGCTTGCGTAATATTCTGTAATAAGCCTAATATTGTTTTTTGCTCAAACACCAGATTGTTTTTAACGGATTTTCAAGCACTTCTTCACTAAAAGAAATAAGGCCGTTATATTAGTTCTACCCATTAGACCATTAGACCATTAGACCATTAGACCATTAGACCAAATTAAAACCATACTAAATTGAGATTCTTATTTTTCATTATATTCATCATCCTATTATTACTCCTATTCAACACCTCTCCTATGTCTCCTTTCTACTTTGGTCCATATCCTGAATTTAGGAAAGATGCCACGCTTAGCATTTTGGATCAAAATGATGAAATAGAGAAAGCGAGTATTGATATTGAACTAGCTATAAGCTATGAAGCACAAATGCTTGGACTAATGCATCGCCAGTCTATGGAAGAAAGTCAAGGTATGCTATTTATTATGGATGAAAATGAGATCCAATCATTTTGGATGCTCAATACTTATATCCACTTAGACATTGTCTTTATTGATGAAAACAAAAAGATCATTTCCATTCAGGAAGGAGTACCGGAGAGCTTAAGGCAAGTAATATCACCGAGTCCTGCAAAATATGTATTGGAAGTGAATAAAGGTGTGTGTCTTCAAAAAGGAATCTCAATAGGTGACCTTATCATGTTTTGATCTTGCGATCTTTTGATATTGTGATGTATCTATCACAGGATCAAAAGATCACAAGATCATAAGATATTAATATCCGTCGCCTTCAGAATCGCCTTCGAAAGGAGGATCGCGATCTACTTCATTGTAAGCAGCTACTCTGAATTCTACACGGCGATTCATATAACTGCTGGTTGCAGGTACAAGTGCTTCTTCCTGACCACGGAACAGTAAAACAAACCGACCTCTGCTAATGCCGTGATTGTTTTCAAAATGCTCAATAACAGTTTTAGCTCTATCGTAGGATAGTTGTTCATTTTCATCACTGCCCCCGGTTTGATCGGTATGACCTACTACTGCTATTCTCATTTGAGGATTGCTCTTCATAATTCTTGCAATAGCTGCTAATGTACCATAATCAGAATATCTTATAGTAGCACTACTGGTTGCAAAGTGAATCATTGGAAGGAAAAGGTTGGTAATATTTGGATCAGCTCCTGGTTCACCAGTCTCAGCTGTTCCTGTACCATCTGCACCACCGTTAGAGCCACCAGGAAAAGTTCCTGAACCTGCTCCTCCACCATAAGCAATGCTACCATTCGCTATTCTTTGATCTATGGCTTCATTGATCAATTCACGAACTCTTTCTTCGGAAACACCCCCAGCAATATTGGGATTTTCAACTATGCCCTGACTATTAATACGCTCACCAGGACGAGGTGTATAGTATGGCTCCAAGTCTAAATGATCCGGCACCCCATCCTTATCACTATCCAGCGTACGACCTTTTGTATCTACAACTGCATCTTTTTCTGTATTTGGCTCTAAATCCAGCTGATCTATAACACCATCTTCATCAGTATCCACAATTTCGGTAGCTGGTCTATTCTTAATTGCATCCAACTCACTCATCACCCCTTTTAAAGGATTCATCCAGTAAAGAGGTTCTGATTTATTAGATTTATTTCCAAGATTAAAATTAAGTCTTAATTGCGGATAATTAACGATATCACCAAAAGCGGACCTTTCACCATTGGTGCGTTCTATCCCATCAATTCTATCTGCCCTGGGGCCAACTACTACTAAAATAGCATGCTCAAAGCCGACGTTCAATCGAGGACTTACTCTAAATGCTATTCCGGCACCTGCTTTAACGTGAAAAGCATCTTCTCGTTGAACCATTCCTTTTCTGATTTCTTCCGAGGAAAATTCAACTTCGAAGTTATTGATACCTGCTCCTCCCATAAAATAGAGATTGGCTTTGCGTACTGGTTTATCAAAACGCAATGCATTAAGTGTAAGCACACCTACAGCAGAAACCGAATAAAAATTAGTTGTAAATTCTCGGGCAGGAATAACCCTTTCTCTGTTAACGGACAGGGACTAGCGACTCCTAAGACGATGTGGGAAGTTGGCTTACACGGAGGTGCACCATTTGTTGGTGGAGAGGTTAATCCCGGATTAGGATATGGAGGAGGAATTAGCATACGCAAATCTATTGACTACATTTTCTCAATACGGTTAGATGGCTTTTATGGCATATTTA
>JBCBCD010001194.1:0-2327 GCA_038530915.1 Bacteroidota bacterium | reverse complement strand
TAGTTTACTTACAGGAAGAGCAGTTATATCTGGTACTTATTCTTTTTGGAATAGAATATGTGATTAACATTACAAATCCTGAAATTACTGGATACTCAGAATGGCTTAGAAAAAATGATTATCGATGTCCTATAATCGGAGAAAATGAGAGAGAAACCATAAAATAATAGGCTTTAGTGTCGTTATAATCAAAGTACATTTAATAAACAGGATGTCATTTATTTCATCATTTAGTATTATTTCAGAGAGAACACATCCTTTCCCATATGATGTAAACGCAGTAAAATTTGCGAAAAACATTGATTTATCCTCTCCAATAACTTTTATCATAGGAGACAACGGTTCAGGAAAATCCACTTTACTTGAAACCTTAGCGGTTAGATTACAGCTCCCTCATATGGATGGTGTAGGTTATTATAAAAATAGTTTTAGCGCAGCCAGAACATTGACCCCATACCTAGAACTTAAATGGAAAATTGAAAGATCAAAAGGGTTCTTTTTTAGAGCTGAAGATTTTGGAGACCTAGTTAATAGTATTGACCGAGAGGACACTCGACTACACAATTCATTTAAAGATATTGAGGGTGAAGTCCCAGACCATATCCTTCAACAAATGAAAGATAGCTCAAACTATCAGATATATCGTGTTAGGAGGGATTATGGACAAGACTTGCAAGGGTTTTCACATGGAGAGGCGTACCTGAAAATTATGAATGATACGATAACGGGAAATGGAATTTTTCTTTTGGATGAACCAGAAGCAGCATTATCCCCATCCAAACAGTTATCCTTACTTTATTTTATCCAGGAACATTTGAAATCTCACATGTCGCAATTTATAATTGCCACACATTCCCCAATGCTAATGGCTTTTCCTGGAGCTATCATTTACGAAGTTACAGATGAAGGTATGGATAAGGTTTCTCTAGAGGAAACAGAACATTATACCGTCACCAAATCCTTTTTGAACAATCCTGAAGGTTATCTAAGATTTCTAAAATAGTTGGATTGGTGAAAAAAGTATTGTTTGTATGTTCTGCGAATAAGCAACGTTCGAAAACGGCCGAAGACTATTTCTCGGAAATATACCCAAATCTAGAATTCAAGTCCGCAGGGACCAATCATAAAATTTGTGCTAAAGAAGGTACCACACCTTTGACTCAGGATATGATAGAATGGGCCGACAAGGTCTTTTTAATGGAGGAAAAGCATTTAAAAATCATCAGAGATCATCTTGGCAATAGGTTCTTTAATAAAATGGAAGTGTTGAATATCCTCGATAAATACAAGTATTGTCAAAAAGAGCTATTGGAAGAGTTGAATAAAAAATGTTTTTTTTAGATTGCTCTTATACAGATACTTATAAGTTCTATGGTGCAAATCCGCAATATCTGTCATAAGGGCCAATTTGTCATTATGTTTAATTGCCGCGCGCAATCGCTCGATTGTTTTATAAAATCAAATTGTTATCACAATTTATTTTACACACAATATGCCAACGCTTGCCCACAGCATAAAGCAAAGTATTTTTTCCTCAGATTAAGCTGTACGTTTGATTTGAAATCTTTAGAAGAAAAGTTCAGAAACTTTGTTGCCAACTTGCCGCAAAAGCTTAAAATTTCTCTGTGAGTAAATTTCTAAGCACTTGCTCACATCCTCCTCCGAGTCAGCTTTTTTTGTGAGCGATTCTAACATTATGTCAAATAGAATTGAAACCTCTAGCTGTTCTCTCCTTTCTTTTTTCTTGATAAAAAAGAAACAAAAAATCAAGAAGAAAATATGCTCCCAAGCTCCCTTTGTGTCTTATAGCTTCGCTATTTGGGCGCTATGCGCCCCACACAAAGCCCAGGGCAATGGCTCTTTGTGCCAAGCCACAAATTCACGCCCTCGCTGGCCAGCATTTTCTTCTGGCCGAAGCTCTTCTTGAATTTAGTTTTTGAGAGCGTCAGGATTTGAAATTATTTTTTGAATAAAGTTCCAATCCGCTTCCTCGTGGTCATTTCTAACCTCTTTTTCAGAAATTTTGATGATTTTTAGATAAACAAGTTCAGTTAATTTATCCAAACTACGTTGGTATTCTGTATCTGTGACTTCAACATTAAAGTCGGGAAAACTTAAAGTAAATCCTTTGTCAGAGTTAAAACTTATACTTAGCAATAATTCCTCATTAAGAATTAAAGGAGAATAATTCTTTGGAGCTATTTCCTTTACCAATTGCTCATATTCTAAAGATTTAAGCTCCTCCGACAGAATTGTCTTTTTTGATACCTTACCAGAAGAGAGTTCTCGTCTATGGACTATTGAATTTTCAAGTTGTCCAATATCGT
>JBCBCD010001193.1:0-2327 GCA_038530915.1 Bacteroidota bacterium | reverse complement strand
AAATTCGCAAGGTGATTCACATCAGCTGAGAATTTAACGAAGAGCAGCTCCAAAAATCTGATCGATCAAAATCAATACTTATTTTTGTCCAACCACTTACTTACTTAAAGAATATATATCGAATCCTAAAAATTATATATAGGCTAAAGACAAGAGCCAAAGGACAGAAACTTCAATTCACTCACTAACAAAGATTACAAAATATTTATAATCCCTTTTATGATATTTCAAGATTCTTGCTTTCTTTTGAACTAAAGTTCTGTGAACTTGCTAATAAATAGTACACTATTTCCTTATTAACCAAGAGTACGTTTAAGTTTCTAACTTCTGAAACCCAATATTCTATGAACCTAGCTCTACATTTACTTAGTTGTTTAGCTCGCTAAACGCCTTCGTAAATAGTTCGCTAGAACCATAAACTATTGATTTTCAATACGCGATAAATCTTAAACCTACTCTAAAAACCAATCGTAATGCTACGACAATTACTATTGCTATTGGCCTTATGTCTTGTTTCTTCAGGACTTTGGGCGCAAAACAAAAAAGATAGCAAAGAGAAATCTCCACTTAATTCAAGCACATTCAGGGCATTAAAATTTAGAAACCTGGGACCAGCATTGTCTTCGGGTCGTATTGCTGATATTGCCATTCATCCTGAGGATGACAACGTATGGTATGTTGCCGTTGGGTCTGGTGGGGTTTGGAAAACTAAAAATGCAGGAGTTACCTGGAAGCCTATCTTTGACAATTACACGTCTTATTCTACAGGTTGTATTACCATCGATCCTAATAACCCAAGCATTGTTTGGCTGGGTACTGGTGAGAATGTAGGGGGTCGCCACGTAGGATTTGGTGATGGTGTTTACATGAGTCCTGATGGTGGAAAAAGCTGGAAAAATATGGGCTTGAAAAAATCTGAGCACATTTCTAAAATCATCGTTCACCCGGAAAACTCCAATGTTGTTTGGGTAGCTGCTCAAGGACCACTTTGGAACAAAGGTGATGAGCGTGGTTTGTACAAAACGACTGATGGTGGAAAGACATGGAATAAAACACTAGGTGATGAAGAATGGACGGGTGTTACAGATATTGCAATTGATCCTCGTAATCCGGATGTATTGTATGCTGCTACCTGGCAACGCCATAGAACGGTAGCTGCTTATATGGGTGGTGGCCCTAAGTCAGGCATTCATCGTTCTGTAGATGGTGGTGAAACCTGGCAAGCTTTGAAGCGTGGTTTACCTGGTGGCAACAAAGGTAAAATCGGTATTGCTATTTCTCCTCAAAAGCCAGACATCCTTTATGCTGCTATTGAGTTGAATCAAACAGAAGGTGCTGTTTACAAATCTACCGATAGAGGTTCTTCCTGGGCAAAGCAGTCTAATACTGTTTCTGGTGGTACTGGTCCTCACTACTATCAAGAGTTGTATGCTTCGCCACATGAGTTTGATAAAATCTACCTGATGAACGTTCGTGTTTTGGTGAGTGAAGATGGTGGTAAGAATTTCAGTACCATGAGAGAGCGCGATAAGCACTCTGACAATCACGCAATGGCATTCAGAATGGATGATCCTGATTACTTACTAGTTGGATCTGATGGTGGTCTTTACGAATCTTTTGACGATACAGAGACTTGGCGTTTCTTTGAAAACTTGCCGTTGACTCAATATTATAAAGTAGCCGTAGATGATGCTGAGCCATTCTACAATATCTTTGGTGGAACCCAGGATAATGGTTCTCATGGTGGTCCTAGCAGAACCAATAATGCCAGAGGGGTAAAAAGTACAGATTGGTTCCGTACGCTCTTTGCTGACGGTCACCAATCAGCGACAGAGCCCGGCAACCCTAATATCGTTTATGCAGAAACACAGCAAGGTGGTTTGTACAGAGTAGACCTTACAACAGGTGATGTAGTAAGCATTCAACCACGTGCCAGAGAAGGCGAGCCATTTGAGCGTTACAATTGGGATGGGCCTATTTTGGTGAGTCCACACTCTCCTAAGCGTTTATACTTCGCTTCATACCGCGTTTGGAAATCTGACAATAGAGGAGACAGCTGGGAACCAATCTCAGGAGATTTGACTCGTAATGAAGAAAGAATTGCGTTACCAATTATGGGTCGTACACAAAGCTGGGAATCTCCATGGGATTTGAGAGCCATGTCGAATTACAATACCATTACTTCATTGGCTGAATCTCCATTAAAAGAAGGATTAATTTATGCAGGTACAGATGATGGCATCATTCAGGTAACTGAAGATGGTGGCCAAAGCTGGCGCAAGATCATGGTAACAGAATTGCCTGGCGTACCTGAACGTGCTTTCGTT
>JBCBCD010001192.1:0-2333 GCA_038530915.1 Bacteroidota bacterium | reverse complement strand
CCAGGTATAATGGCTAAAACTTCCCATTTGCTGCCATCTTTTGATTTTTCCACCGTAAAGAAATCGTTATTAAGTTCTGAAGCAGTTCCCCATTCGATTATGATCTTTTTATCTTCAGGAGTAGCAGTGAGATAACTTAATTCAACGGATAAAGCAATGAGACTCCCTACACAGGCACATGCGGTGGTATAAATATCATTGGTGGTTTCAGGATCTTCATCGTTACAGGAAGTACCTATTAATGGGTTGGCAATATCCGAACAGAAATTGGTGGTGAAGTCATCCAGTAGGGTAGGAGTGGCTATTTCGGATTCACACACTGTTGTAATTTGATACTCATAAACTGTGTTTGGCGTCAAATCTAGAAGGTTGAGGTTGGTTGTATCTGTACTTGATTCAAAAACCTGATCATTTGAAAGGGCATCCCATGTTGTTTCTCCTTGAAGTCTATACTGGACGTTGTAACTCATAGCACTAAAGTCAGGATTCCAGCTTAAAATGGCAGAAGTATCTGTAACTTGATCGACCTGAGGAGTGATGGGTTGTGTACATTCTACGGAGTTAATTTTGATATTATCAATTTCATGACTTTCAAAATCACCACTATTTCCATTTTTAGCCCTTACGATGATCCTTACCAAATCACCAGTAATTTCATTGGTAGAAAAAGTATAATAGGTGTTGTTATCTTCTGAATCATCAAGGATTTCTCCGATGAGTACCTCGGCCTCACCATCTATTTGATAATATGCTCTGATGTAATCATCGCTCTCCATAGTACCTGATTCCCTCATATCAATAGAAATTCCCACTCCTGCACCGCAAAGTGATATCCATTCACTTTGCCAAACGCCTTCTCCTTCTAATGATCTAAATCGAAAACGATTAGAAAGTGTACTCATTTGATAATTGACAGCTCCATTGTTGGTAGAATCCGAATTGATGCTCCAGGCAGTTGAGCCGGTATCTTCAGCTAGATCGTCTCCTAATCCCCCAAAGTCTTCGCTCCAAAGCTCGCCATTTGAACTGTTGGTGATTTCAAGAGAAGGTACATTATTTAATACCACCTGCTTACTTCCATCATTTGTCAATCCATCATTGAAGTTGGTAAATGGAAAATTAACTCCTATCGAATGGGTGCTGCCTTCCTCAAGAAAATTGAACACCAAGCTGCCGATTTTGTAAGGATCACCACCGGAGTAGAACTTGTAATTATTGGTACCTACATCTGTTTTTTGCAAAACCAAATGAAAAATCCCAAAATCCTCATCGTAATCAAATTGTTGAGACAACCAGTTGGCATCTTGGGCTTGCTGACTTTGATCGGGATCAAAAGCATCTGGTGTATAACTGTCAAACTTCATTTTGGATGCATCATAACTTATAAATAGAGAAGAATTACCCAAATAGAAGGTATCAGTAGAAAAATCTGCAGCACTTATGAAAATGTCAATCAAAACTTGTGTGCCACATAAGTAAGTACTGCTCATCTGTAGGTCAACCGCTTGTCCTTTTAGCCCAACGCTCGTACCTGTAAAGAAAAAGACAGCAAGAATTGTATATAATCTAGTTTTCATTTTTTTGCGATTATGAATTTTTCAAAATCTTGTGAACTCCCGGATATCCAATCTTACTTCTGTTTTGCTGCCAAAGCATTAAATCTGAATCGTCAACCATACCGTCAGCGTTCAAATCCGCATTTTCATATTGCATTCCTGCTGTTTTGGAAGCTTCACTCAACTGATCAAAATCTCTGGTATCTATTAATCCATTTTGATCTACATCTCCTGCAATTAAAGCGAAACGACCATGTACCATTTTGAGCTGCGATTTGCCCAATACATTGGCATCAGAAGTAGTAATATCTATTGTTTGAGTATCTATGGTATTTGGGGTAATTTGACGTTTGATATAAACCCCCAAATGTGAGCGATGATAAATAACGAGATTGGTAGGCTCAGGATAAAAATCTTGAAGTAAGATTTCATTGTTTCCTTCCAGGTCCACCAGCCAACCATCTTTTCTGAGTAAAACAGCTTGTTGCTTGATAACGATGTTGTTTTGATTCCATAACTCAAGAAGTATCCAGTCTACGATGTCATCTTCAAATTCCATGACACTCTCACTTCCAAAATAGCTGAAGCCTGAATTACCGTAGGGCTGTTCTAATGGCAACATTCCTTCTTCCTGATAAGTAGTTTGCATACTTCCATCCGGTTTCAGGAAGCCTTCTAAAAACAGCTTTACTCTTATTTTTACAGTAACAGGCAAAACCGGCATGGAATAACATGCTTCAGAAACAATTTGTCCTGCCTTTATCAAGGGGATATTAT
>JBCBCD010001191.1:0-2333 GCA_038530915.1 Bacteroidota bacterium | reverse complement strand
TGCAATGGATGATCGTCCTACGAAAGGTGCTTACGAGCGATATGAGGACCTTAAAAGAGAATTATCTGCCATCAAGGTAGATTACAACGAGTTGAAGAAAACAGAAATACTTGCACTTAACGAAGCATTTGAGGACAATGGCTTAAGTCTGATTATGTTTAAAAAACCATAATTAACCCAACATGAACCAAGCATTTATATCTCAATTTCCTGCTTTAAAAAGAAAGGTGAACGATAAGACCCTGGTATTCTTAGATGGACCCGGAGGTACACAAGTTCCCACTCCTGTTATTGATTCAATTTCTCATTACTATGAAAACTCAAATGCCAATTCTCATGGGCCTTTTATTACTTCTCAGGAGACTGATGACGTAATAGAAGGGGCAAGAGAAAGAATGGCTGACCTCCTTGGTGCTGAAGGATCACACAACATTTCTTTTGGAGCCAATATGACCAGTTTGGCTTATTCACTAAGCAGAGCAATCGGCAGGATGCTGCGACCCGGAGACGAAATTATCATCACTCAGTTGGATCATGAAGCCAACAGAGGACCTTGGCTAGCTTTGCGGGAACAAGGTATCATTGTGAAGGAAATTTGGCTAAAGGACGATGGCACGTTAGATTACGAACAATTGGTGGTACATATGAATCACCGCACTCGTATGGTGGCTATGGGTTGGGCTTCCAATATTCTTGGTACAGTAAATGACGTTAAAAAAGTACGTAGGATTACGCACCGACATAATGCATGGCTTTTATTGGATGCAGTACATTATGCACCTCATTTTCCGATTGATGTGGCAGAAATTGGCTGTGATTTCCTCCTTTGTTCAGCCTATAAGTTTTATGGACCACATGTAGGGATTTTATACTCCAAAACAGGCTTACTAGATCGTTTGCCAACTGATCGTTTGAGGACAGCTGATCAACATGCTCCTTATAGCATAGAAACAGGTACTCAAAATCATGCTGCTTTTGCAGGTGTATATGCAACAATCGATTTTTTAGCTTCTTTTGGAAAAGGGGAGACCAGGAGAGAAAAACTCTTGAATACGATGTTGAGCATCAGGCATTATGAGAGAGAATTGTTTATGAAGTTTTGTAAAGAAATATCAAAAATTCGAGACATTACCATACTTGGACTACCGCCAAAAGCTGAAAATAGAACTCCAACCTTAGCTATCACTTTTAGAAACAAAAAACCTCAATTGATTTGTGAAAAATTAGCTGCAAATAACATTTGTGCATGGCATGGGCACTTTTATGCCGTTAGAGCGGTTGAGATACTGGGCTTAGCTGAACATGGGGGCGTTACTAGACTTGGTCTTTCTGCTTACTCTACTGAAAATGATTGTGATAGAACGATAGAAGTACTGAAAAGCCTATCAACGAGACCAACGAGCTTGATTTTTCATAGTACTGATAATAGTCCCACTGAATGAAATACAGTGGATAAATTGATAAGTTGATAAGGTTACAAAAGGTACTTTTAACCTTATCAACTACACTTATAACCTCATAATCTAATAAACTCATCAACTAACAATGACAATCGAATTCACTCAAACAATGGAGCATGTCAATGATTTTGCCATGCATCATTGGCGAAAACATACAATGAGGAGAATGGTCTTTTATTGGTTGATCATCTGTTCTATAATGACACTCCTCTTTGTTGGCTTGTCTTCTGAACCCATGACTACTGCTGACTGGATCATGTACCCCGTTGTAATTGTGATTGTAGTTATTATTTGGCGCATCATTACACCCATGATGTTGCGTCTAAGGTACAATAGCAATAAAGATAAATCGATTTGGACAGGGTCAAGAAAATTAGAATTAATGGATGATGGTATTCGTTCCATTTCAGAAAGGGTGGATACGGTCTATAAGTGGCATTCTATCACACGATATGAAGAGTCAAAAAAGAATTATTTGCTTTATATTAGTTCCGTTCAGGCCTTGTTGATACCCAAGGATGTGTTTTTGACACAAGAAGAACGAAACCAATTCTTTCAAATACTAGCACAACATGGAATATCCAAAGACAACAAGAAATAAAGTTAAGCGCATTCCTAAGAGAGGACATTACGACCAGAAGACCATCTTTGAAATCTTGGATGCTGGTTACCTTTGTCACCTAGGTTTTGTTATGGATGAACAACCATTTGTGATACCTACCATTTATGGTCGTAAAGATGATATCATCTATCTACATGGTGCTTCAACCAGTCGTATGCTGGTACATCTGAGTAGTGGAGCTCCACTTTGTATGACTAAGAGTCAAAAAAGAATTATTTGCTTTATATTAGTTCCGTTCAGGCCTTGTTGAT
>JBCBCD010001190.1:0-2334 GCA_038530915.1 Bacteroidota bacterium | reverse complement strand
TATTTACTAGACTTTGTGGCCAATCAATTTGAAAAACGTAGATATAGCATAGTAAGGTTAGCAACCGTAAACAGGTAATATTTTGACTCATAATAATCCCTCATTGAATAGTTTTGGGTCATTAAAAAATCGAAGAAACTACTTTCCCAGGAAACCATAAATTGACCGTAATTGGCCATTAACATCCCAACCGTAAAAACGCCGATAAATATTAAAAACCAATTGGTATCTAGTAGGTCATCGAAAATTAATGGATATAAAACAAAGAAAAACGACATCATAACCATTGTCTTTGGGCGCTTATTTCGCCAAATTAGTTTTAAGTCTAGTTGCATTAACTCACCAAAGCGACCAAATCGATCCAATATCTCGAACTGTTGTGTGCTTTGTTGTTTCTTCCTTTTAGAAAAGGCATCCAGGTAAGCATATTTCTTCATTCTGGTAAAGAGTAAGAAATAGGACGCTGCAGCTAATAGAACTGGTACTAAAATCAACACAGGCTGTGCCATAGTCGCATCTATCCACTGGCCAAAATAGGTCTTAAATGGTACTACTTCCATTTGATCTACATAATACAAGCCAACCAAGCCCAAGATCATCCCGAATAAAAAAATGGGTTTGACTGACAGTGTTCTTTTGATGTAAAAAGCAATGAAGTGATTCATCAAAGTCAAAAAGAAAAAGGTAGTCAACCATACCAATCCTGTACCAATTCCTTCGCGAAAGGCTATTGACCTAATCATAAAGGGCACTGCAAAAAACAAAGGAAGTATATTGAAAAAGTTGGGAATAGATCGAATCAAGAGAAAATGGAATATGGTACTCTTGGGAATGGGCATGGTCAAATAAGGTTGTATGCTCATCAAAGGAAAAGATTGAAGGAAGATGCGCATCACCAGATCAATCACAAAGTAATACAGCAAAAATTGGTTTACTGTCGCCACTACTTCTATGTCTGGATAAGACTCTTTAAGAATGTCTTCTATAGCAAAACCCAAGCCCAAGGCCGACAACAAAAAATAGATTGCAAAAAAAATCAGCAAAATTTTGATCGCAATGCCCTGTTGCCAGAACTTTCCCCGTGTAACAGACTTTATCTCATTACGTAATAATTCAATTAACATAAATCTAATTGTTTGACTAGTTCCTAATAATAAATGTGCAGCTTGGAATGAGGAAGAAAAATATGTTTCATGAAAACAAACTGAATTTAACAATTCATTAATGTTATTTCTATCATTTCTCTACTGAAAGCTTATTTTTTTCGATTATTGGAACAAAACACACGGGAAAGTTATCAAAGCCATAAACGAATGCGAATAGAAACGGAATATCATGAATATGATTTGACTAAAAAATCAAAATGGGCTGAGCGTCTGGCTACCATTTTTGGTGGTATGGCTTTGGTCATCATTGTGATTCTTGTATTCCCATTGGTTATCCTCCTGGCAATAGCTTTGTGGCTGCGGTATAAGTTGGGGAAGAAAGTAACGAAAACATTTGTTTCTCATCCTTGGGAAAAATTTATTGATAAGGAAGGCTTGATTATTGAACGTGCCTTAAATCACCAGCTGGAAAATTTCATTCATCAAGATGCTGAATTAGAAGAAGCTTTGCTTCACGAAGAATTTATTGCATTTCAATACAAAAGCCAGCCTGAGATTCCAGGTTTAAAAGCATTATACTTTGACGATGATCTATTTGTTATGCCACATGGTATAATCATTAGAAGTACGGATCCATTAAGAGTACAAGAAAACAATCAAATCTACTACATCAATTTCAACAAAAAAGCACTCCAATTTGTCCATGAAATACCTACAGAGAGTATATTAGCTTTTGAAAAAATGAATGATCAAAAAGTGCTCATAAAAGGTGAGATGGAAGAGCAGGGTTTTGAACTCAACATTAACTTTAATAAATAGAACCACACCAAAATATGTCAAGAATCAAAAAGTTAGAGCGATTCGATCGTTCGGAAGAAGATCAAAATGATTTGATGTACACTGTTTTCTACAATGAGAACCAACAGCCTCTTGAAGAGATTGAATATACCCAAAGTGGAGCCCTTCTTTCTCACAACCGTTATGCCTATGATGATAGCAAAAGATTGATCAAAGAAATCATCCAAGGCGAAGAGGAAATGGCAACTCAAACTGTTGATTACGTTTATGAAGGAACACATAAAGTAACTAAGATCACGACTTATGCTGATGGTTCTACTGAAAAAGAAGTAAAAACGACTATTGATCAAACCACTACCACAGAAATGCTTGATGGTGATGACAGTGTAGTTGAAAGAATGGTAGAGTCTTTTAGACAAGATGGAAAGAT
>JBCBCD010001189.1:0-2336 GCA_038530915.1 Bacteroidota bacterium | reverse complement strand
GTAAGGCCAAAATGCTCCTTGAATACTCTGGACATATAGTTGGGGTGAACAAATACACGCTCAGATAAAGTGCTTAACGAATGGTTTTTCTCAATTTCATTGTCCAAAATCCGTACTAATTTACCCAACCAAGGTTTTCTTAAAGGATTATTTACCTTTTCTTCACCCGTGAGAAGTTGCATCAGTAATTCTTCAAAAAAATCAATTCTCCGATGTTTAAGAAAGTCTATAAGTAAATGTAATACGAACGGATAATTTTGAATGTTTTTGATTTGAGGCTTAACCTTTTTTGAGTTTATATCGTGTTTTTCAAACCATTTTGCACTTAACTCTATGTTTAAACATTTGGTCTTGTCAGTTATAAATTGGTTTTTATGTTTGTAATGTGCTGGTCTATATAGAATGTTGCTTGGAGAAATGATTTTTTGTGAATCTAAGGTTACCTCAGAATAAAGCCCGGAGAGAAGGATACTTAAATAGGAATTACTATGGGCATGAAATTTGGATTCGGACTTTTTATGAAGCGTACTTTTAACCGAAATCATGTCAGTCTCATAGGATTTTATAGTTTGTCCTAAATATTGCCCTTTATAAAGTACGTAATCGTTCATTAAAATATTTGTTAGCGGTTAGTGCATATGATGTACGATGCGATTAGAGTCTGTTTTATGAATATACCAATCTGATTCATGGATTTCATTCCTCTTTAAAATGGAATCAAGCTGCTTAATGCTTAATGTATCATTTTTTAGGAACAGTAATTCGTCACTTATTGGATTCTCTTTTACTTGGCATGAAACAAAAAGAATAAGCAATACAATCACAACCCAAAATTTTGACATAGAACATTGTTATTTTCTGATGCTCGATTTATAAAGAAATTAAGTTAGTCCTTGTTCTACAACTCTCTAATTTTGATATTTCTATAGGCGACCTGGTTTCCATGATCTTGCAAAGCAATATGTCCGGTTTGTGCTTTTCCAAATCCAGGCCAATCTTTAAAACCTGAGCTAGCAATTAGTTCTTCCCATTCAGGGCCATTAACGCGAAACCTAAGCGTTTCAACACCATTGAAAATGACAAAACCTTCATTTTGGTTATGATCAATATGAATTAGGAAATGGTTCCATTCGCCGGCAGGCTTACTGACAATATCTGATGGAGTAATTACATTAAAAAGAGATCCTGCTCTCTGTTTATTTCCTCGTTCTTCGACATACTCTTTCCAGTTGTCATCCAATACCTGCACCTCAGGACCGGTTTCATAAGTATGATCATATTGATCATCTTCAATCACAGCCCAAAAAACACCAGAATTGCCCTTTTCAGAAATCATCCATTCAAGTTCTAGTTCAAAACTAGTGAATGCTTGGTCGCTTACCAGATCAGCATTAGAAGCTTCCGTTCTATTCGCCGGATCAAAAACCAAAACACCATCTGAAACGTACCAGCCATTGAAGTTTTCTTTACCTTTATGATAAATGTGCCAACCCTCGAGGTCTTTTCCATTGAATAAATAGGTCCACTGCTGATCATTGCTGCAACTGAGTATTAAAAGGACAAGAGTAATCAAAAGAGCATTTTTCATATTCACAATTTTAAAGTATTTGAATGAAATGAAATATCGATTTTTCACCTTGGTCTTAGTCACCATTATCACTTTTCAATGTAAACAAAAAGAGGTAAAAGGTGAATTTTCATTTGCAAAGAAAGAAACGAAGGAACACTTCCAAGCTTCTAAAACAATAAACTTAGAAAATAAAGGCATAGGTCCGATCGATTCAGTAGCCATTAGTGAGGCAATTGATGCGGAAATGGTTAGTAAGGGTAAAGAATTATACTCCCAGAAGTGCATTGCTTGTCACAAGATTGGGTCAACATTTATCGGCCCACCTCCTAATAGAATCCTAGAAAGAAGAACCCCTGAATGGGTGATGAATATGATTATAAATCCAGAGGAAATGCTGGAAAAAGATTCCCTTGCCAAAGCACTTTTTATGGAGTTTAATGGTCAATTGATGACAAACCAACAAGTAACTATAAAAGAAGCCAGAGCGATATTGGAGTATTTCAGGACGCTTGATTAATGATTCTGGTTATCAGAAAACGTTTAGAACAGTTGACTGTGCCTGGCCCATCAGCAGACACGGTGATTAGCTGTAATAGTCAAGTCTTGATCTTAGTCTTAGTTATCTTTCCAAATCATATGTAATAACCAATTCAAGCACATATTGTATTCCAACCATTGGTGAAATTTCATCTATAATTTTGTCTACCCCTATCTCAAAATAGTTCTGTTCAACTGACAAATAATTACAGAATTGCTTCGGAATCAT
>JBCBCD010001188.1:0-2336 GCA_038530915.1 Bacteroidota bacterium | reverse complement strand
TTCATGAACTCAATTAACCTCTTTTGACTCATATGTTTGTAAAAGAATAAGATCAATTAATCAGAATTTCATTCACCTTAATGGATGCTTCCAACTGATGAAGAGTGATGGACTCACCTTTATAGTAAGATTGATGAGCTTGATATTGACCTGAATCAGGAGTATGAAAAACCTCAATACACTTATCTTCCAGGTTGACAATCCAATATTCTGGAATTTGAGACGCTGCATAAAGCTGAAGCTTTAAATTTTTATCCTTTTCAAGGGTACTTAGGCTTACTTCAATAAGCAATAACACATCATCAGGAGTGGGATGAGATTGTGTGTAATGGTCAGCACGAAATTTTAAAATGGCAATATCAGGTTCAGGAACGGATAAAGGCAAGATTTCTAAAGGATTTTGTGCGCTAATTATTTTATCATTTGATTTCTTTTGAAAAAGATGGCGTAAAAGATTTATAGTTCCACCATGCAATGGAATTGACTCGCCTCTTTTATACAATTCACCATTGAGCAATTCTAATTTTTCATCTTCTGGAAAGATCTTACTTTCAATCATCTGATAATATTCTGCAACGGTAATCAAGCGTAAACGAGGTTCTATAGAAATCATTTAATTCCATGTTTTATTTAATAATACTACGGACAGAAAACTGTCCTTATGAATAATTCGAAGCCCCGAAGGCAATGGCCTTTTGAACTTCGGGTTGATTTAAATCAAACTCAGCTTTTGAGCTGAGTTGTGAAAAAAGCCATTCAACTAATCGTCGATTGTAAGCTTTTCGCACCAAAACGTTCATTGACTTAATGGCTGGATCGAAGTTTAAATTCACCTGAGCAACATTTACCGCTGCTAAGCTGAGATTAAAATGAAAATGCAGTGCCTCTTTGCTGCGTGCTTGGCAATGGGTTAGGCCACAAAACTGCTTAGCATCTCGAAATAGAAACTCGATTTTAAATCTCAATTGGTAATACTTTAAGATGGTTCGCGCACCTAGGTTTATATCGGTACAAGCCAGCAGGATGTACTTATTGGTCTTGGTGTTGACGACCATAACCACACAAAGATTTAGTTTGAAACGCGGGGAGTTTAGCACTTGGGTGTAGATTTCTAAATAGTCGTATTTATCGTCTGTGCCAATGTATTCCCATTTGCTCAAATCCAGATTTTTCCAATCTACTTTGCCGTCGTACTGAGTAGGACGCCCTGGTTTGCCCGTTGATTCGCCTTGATACAAGTAACGCAGATTAGCATCCGGGCGCAGTTTAGTGATTAGGCTTTTGCCAATTTGATTCATGGTTTTAAAAACCTTGTTTTTGGCATAAAATCCGTCGGCGACTATGTATTGAACACCGCTCAGGGGTGTTTGCGCTTTCTTTAATTGATCCATGTAATGATCTACGCGCGTGAGCACATCAGGATCATCCTGCTTGGTAGAAAGCCCCGCTGGTGTTTGACTAACATCCAAAGACCAGGCTTTTTCATTTTGTGTATTAATCAGGCATAGTAGAGAAATTTCTAAACCTTTCTTGGCACGTCCGGCTATACTACTGAAAAATTTATCTAAGCCGTAAGTAGCCTTACCCGCTTTGGGGATATAACTACAGTCAATAGCAGCTATGACAACTCCCTGATCTATTTGGGCGTATAACAGTATTAATTGCCAATTGAAATCCAGCCAGTCAAAGAACTTTTTGTAATTACGTCGAAACGTACGCTCGCTCATGTGCGAGTATCGTGACAGGTTCTCAAAAGTGAGTCGTCCCTGGATCGAAAATACTAAGGCGAATATTTCGTAAAGAAAATCGGCCTGCCACTTGTGCTGAACCGATATTCTGGCGATAATTGTCGTGAGTATCTTTTTGATGCTCATGGCCGTATCTGGTTTTGCTGCAACTTAACCTTACGGCCATTTTTTTTTATTTCAAAATTTAGGACAGTTTTCTGTCCGCACTATTGATTTAAACAATATATGAAAAAAAGAAAGCCTTGTAAAGTAGATCAATTTAATAAGCAAAATACCATATGATTAAAAGATCACAAGATATTTCCACTTATCTTTCGTATTTTTATACTCTCTTTGAAAAGAGGTTGGTCCCGTCGTATAATGGATATTATGTAGGTTTCCGGAGCCTAAGATCCAGGTTCGATTCCTGGCGGGATCACTAATTTTTTTCTGACCTTTTGATTATCAAGAAAGTATGAACTTTAAAAATTACCTAGTCGTCATTTGAGTTGTCGGTTAGCGTCAATTTAAGATTTTTACCAACTAAGCTACTGACTTGAATATTGGCGAGAAGTATAGTTAGACAGTAGTGACTACAAGTCGACGCTA
>JBCBCD010001187.1:0-2336 GCA_038530915.1 Bacteroidota bacterium | reverse complement strand
CAATGAAGGTTTCAGACCAATATTGCAATCCTATTTAGTGAAGAGAAGTAAAATGAGAACGTAAATGATTAAACTATCAGATTATTCCTGTGATGCTCCAAGCAATTTAGATAAAGGAGACATAAAAGATAAGACCAAAGAGATGGTCGACCAAATCGGTGAGCTCCAAGAAGTGATGCTTGCTGAAAAAAAGCATAGCTTATTGATTGTTTATCAGGGAATGGATGCAAGTGGTAAAGATGGTGCGACCGGAAAAGTATTTAAAGAATGCCACCCAGGAGGTCTTTCTGTAACCTCCTTTAAAAAACCTACCGAAGAAGAAATGGATCACGATTTTCTATGGCGCATCCATAAGCATGCACCCAGAAAAGGAATGATACAGATATTTAATCGCTCCCATTATGAAGACATTTTGATCCAAAGGGTACACGAATGGATTGATATGAAGACGGTTGAAAAAAGAATGCGTTCCATTAACGCTTTTGAAAGACTGTTGGTAGAGGACAACCATACAACCATCCTTAAATTTTACCTACATATTTCATTTGAACAACAAGAAATTGAACTAAAAGAGCGCCTAAATGAGTTAGATAAGCATTGGAAGCACAATGACAATGATTGGAATGAACGTGGACATTGGAATGATTATGTGAAAGCTTATGAATATGTGTTCAACCATTCTGATATTCCATGGCATATAATACCTGTAGATCAAAGATGGTATCGAGACTATATGATTGCCAACATTGTGTTGAAAACTTTAAAGGATATGAATCTTACTTATCCAAAATTAAAGTCTAATTTATAGGATAACTAAATCAAATTGAAGCATTGAGTATACTAGAAAAAGTGCGTGTAGATAAATGGCTGTGGAGTGTAAGAATATTCAAGTCACGAACCATGGCTACAGATGCTTGTAAAGGAGGTAGAGTAATGGTAAATGGAGCTAAAGTCAAAGCTTCTTATATGCTGGAAAGGGGAGCACATATTGAAGTGAAGAAAGATGGCTTCAACCTCCAGTTCAAAGTCATTGATTTGATTCAAAAAAGGGTAGGGGCTCCCATTGCAATCAAATGCTATGAAGATCTTACTCCCGAAGAAGAGAAAAATAAATTTGCTGACTGGTTTATCGGTAAAGGCAAGTCCGAGTTTCGCGACAAAGGACTGGGACGGCCTACCAAAAGAGATAGAAGAAGTATTGATAAATTCAAATGGGATGATATTTAAAAAATAAAGAGGCAAGCCACCGAACGGCTTGCCTCTTTATTTTACCCTCCGGCTTTCTTGGTATTATTATATCCTTTCTGCTTAAGCAAGTCCACTATTTTATCTCTATGATTGCCTTGAATGATGATTTCTCCATCTTTGACAGACCCACCAACACCACATTTAGTTTTTAAATATTTACCCAAATCTTTAAGGTCGTCATCTGAACCTACAAAGCCAGTTACTAAGGATACTTCTTTGCCTTTGCGTTTTTTGCGATCGATCAGAACCTTTAATTTTTGTTGATTAGGCTCTAGGGTTTCCTCTTCCTGGCCATCATCATAATTGTATTCATAGTCAGGATCAGTAGAAAATACAATGCCTAATCTGTCTTTTTTATTCTTTTTGCTCATAGCAATAGTGTTATGTAAACTCAAAAAATTAAACAAATATGTATGAAAAAAAGCGAATTCGTCAACAAGTTGATAATAAATACGATTTTAAAGGTATTCATTCATAACTAAAGAATGCAATCGATGAATAAATTGATCGATGATAAGACATTACCTACTAAAGAAAAGGGTAGTGCTTTACAAAACATTATTGATGTAATCACACATAAACCAACTCGCTTGTTCATAATTTTGGCTGGTTTCTTTGTAACGAATGCCTTGGTAGCAGAGTTTATTGGAGTCAAAATATTTGCTTTTGAAGATACTTTAGGTATTCAACCAATGAACTTCAATCTTTTTGGGCAAGTCGGAGCACTACAATTTTCCGCCGGTGTGCTTTTGTGGCCTATTGTTTTTATTATGACAGATGTGATCAATGAATACTATGGAAAAAGAGGCATTAGATTGCTTTCTTTTCTGGCGGTAGGTTTGATTTCCTATGCTTTTATTATGATCTATGCTGCAATTGCTTTAGTACCTGCTGATTGGTGGGTGGTACAAAATGTAGAAAAAGGGATACCCAATATGCAAGATGCTTTTGCAGGAATTTTTGGTCAGGGGCTTTTAATCATAGTGGGATCTATCGTGGCTTTTTTGGTCGCTCAGTTGGTGGATGTAGTGGTTTTTCACAGAATAAAAAAGAGAACAGGAGAGAAAGCCATTTGGTTGAGAGCAACA
>JBCBCD010001186.1:0-2338 GCA_038530915.1 Bacteroidota bacterium | reverse complement strand
GCTGCTACCTCAAATGCTTTCAATGCAAATTGGTCAAATGCGGTGATGAAAATAATAGGACAAACAATAGTTGAATGAATACTTTCTAAGACTTCAAAAGCTGTCTTATCTTTCAACTGTATATCCATTACCAAAAGATCAGGATGCATTTTAGGGATGTATTTGATGGCATCTAATCCATTTTTGAAAGAATCAAGCAAGGCTAAGTGTGGGTGCTCATCTACCAAAGCTTCTATTCTTCTTCTTGCAGGTCCTTCGTCTTCAACAACGATTGTTTTATACCGCTTCATCAATGCTAATTTTATTTATAATCCAGCCATTATCTTGATAGATGCTAAATTGACATCTATTGTTGTAGTGAAGTTGAAGCCGTTGTTCAACTATTAAAAGACCATTGTTTTGTTGTAAGGGCAATTTCAGTGGCTGGCCATTGTTTTTTATTAAAATATGGCTAGAATTTATTTCTATTTGGACAGTCAATTTTCCAGAATGGTTTTTAAAGCCATGTTTGATTGCATTTTCAACCAATGGTTGTAGGATGAGAGGCGGGACTTTGAATTTGAAATATTCAAGCTCATTGTTCCATTCAATAATAAGCTGATTTTCATATTTGGCCTTTTCAATTCTCAGATATCGTTTTAAGGTATCTATTTCCTCATCAATATCTACTAGTAAGCTAGGTTTGATATTTATTGAATACCTCAGTAAGTCGCTAAGATCTATCAAAAGATGTTGCGCCTTCAGTTTATTTTCATCGATTAGCGCTACGACATTGTTTAAGGCATTAAATAAAAAATGAGGCTGTAATTGTGCTTTGATCGATTGTAGTTTAACTCTATTCACTTCATTTTCCAGGTCCTTACTTATAGTAATAGCATTGATATTTTGCTTGAAATAATCTTCAGCAATCAGTATTCCCATAAAAATAAAATAGGTTCTAACAGCACTGTGAAAATCTGTAAAAATGATCTTAAACACCCGATTCATTAAGCTTAGTCCATTTTTTCCACCATACAACCAATGAGTGAAAGCAAAGATGAATACGTAGCATAATCCAAAAAAAATAGTGTGCAGAATGTACATAAACACTTTCAGCCATAAGGGATGAATGAGATTTAATAGATCAAAAAAAGGAAGTATTACTAATACTATTAATAGAACACCTGCCAAAAAATGAGCTGGCATATAAGAAAGAATAGACCAGTCTGAATAAGTTAGTTTTTCATCATAAAATCCAACCATTTTCATTTCTATTGCAATGATCAGTGAGACAATAAACCATGAGAGCGTGAGGTATAAAAACCTTTTATAGTTGAATAGTTGAATTTGTTTCATATACTAAATATCATATTTTCTTATTATTCGATCCTACTTTTCATAGTAGAGAGCTTGCAATAAAAGAGGGACTTATTGCAATACAATCAGCTTTTGTGACAAAAAAGCAGTTGTTTGTTTCTTTTTGTAAAAAGGCAGCTGTTTAAGCTTGATCTTCCGTCTATTAACTATAAACAAAAAGACTTTATGGAAAACATTAGCATTAATTACTTAGCAGTTTTTGCTGCTGCGCTATCCATGTTTGTGATTGGAGGACTGTGGTATTCACCTGCTCTTTTTGGCAGCGTTTGGTTGAAAGAATTGGGAAAAGATGAAGCTTTTCTTGCCAGTGGAAATCGTTTAAAGATATTTGGGCTGGCATTTATTTTGGCACTTTTGATGGCCTTTAATCTGGCTGGTTTTGTGAGTGGATATGAATCCTGGACCTGGGGACTCATTGGAGGGACTTTAGCAGGTTTTGGATGGGTTGCTTTAAGTATAGGAATGATCTATCTATTTGAGCGCAGAAGCTTTAGATATTTTATGATCAATGCTGGTTACATCGTCATATCTTTTATCATAATGGGAATAATATTAGGCATCTGGAAATGAACTGGATTTGTATTGCCTAACTAATAGTTGTTTTAACAATTATTTATTGTTGCATATGCAACAATATTCATAAACTTTACTTAGTTTTGTATAATAGAGTAGGGGACAACTCTGTTCTCTTTTCCTTAATCAAAACTAAGAACCATGCATACAACACTTCCAAAAATTCACACCGAAGCAAAAGACTTCATGCCCATTAATGGTACAGATTATTTAGAACTATATGTAAGCAATGCCAAGCAAGCTGCCCACTTTTACAAAACTGCTTTTGGTTTTCAATCCTTAGCTTATGCCGGCTTGGAAACAGGCTTAAGAGACAGAGAGAGTTATGTAGTTGTTCAGGATAAAATTCGATTAGTCCTTACTTCACCATTAAAAAGTGGAACACTTATTGGCAAGCATATTGATCAAC
>JBCBCD010001185.1:0-2338 GCA_038530915.1 Bacteroidota bacterium | reverse complement strand
AGAAGGAAGGCAAAGGTTTTGCCAGATAGAAAGCAAGGAATTGGCCAAAGTCAGCCAATGGTTAGAGCCTTTTAAAGAACTATGGGTCAAGCGATTCAATGAATTAGATAACGTCCTTGAAGATTTAAAAAACAACCAAAATCAAATAGAAAATGAGTAAAACAATCTTTCTCCAAGAAAAGGGTACTCTTACAGTAAAAAGAACCTTTAATGCCCCTGTAGCATTGGTATGGAGAGCTTGGACAGAAGCAGAAATCTTAGACAAATGGTGGGCTCCCAAGCCTTGGTACTCTAAGACAAAGAGAATGGAATTTAAAGTAGGTGGATACCGATTGTATTCTATGAATGGCCCAGAAGGAGAGGTAATGTGGGGCAGAACCAATTATGCAACCATTAAACCTCACAAAGAATTTACCGGAACAGATGTCTTTTGTGATGAAAATGGGGAATCTGATGGTTCTTTCCCGGAAGGTAAATATACTAACCAATTTATTAGTAAAGACGAACAGACTGAAATAATCACGACCACCATATACGAGTCAGAAGAAGCCTTACAACAAATGCTCGAGCTAGGGATGCAAGAAGGCTATGAGTTGACATTGAACCATTTAGAAGAATGGTTGTCAAAGAATGTGTAAGCATGAGTCACCTCAAATTTGAAAGAAAGAGCAAAAAATTATGGTTTTACAAAGAATTAATAATCAATTATGAATAAAGTGGCATTATTTGTTTTACCGTTAAAAAAATGGGATTGTGGGAGAGCCGAAAAGAGCATTTAGCGAGCGACAAAGGAGCGGTTCTAAATGTGAGCGTAGAGCTGAGCCCATTTTTAGGTAAAAGAAATACAGCCTTGATTTTTTTGGTTTCGTTTTTGCATTAAGGCAAAAAGGAAAGACTAAAATAATAGACTGATAATTAAATTGTTAGGTGGGGTATTAAATATTGATATCAACGAATCTCAAGTTCTCGATTAAATCGAAAATTTGGGATGTCTCATGTTTACACTAATTTACCTTAATTTACTTGCACATTGGCCAAACTATCAAAGTGAATCCTACCTTGAGTGTTATTCTTTTTTGATTCAAAAAACTACTAATGGAAAAGTTATTATTTTCATTCCTTTTGGCCATCCTATTTTGTTCATGTACGGATACTTCGATCAAACAAGAAGTCACTTCAAAGGAGTCCAAAGAACAACAAGCTGCTGTAACAACTAATTCTAATCCTACTATTCCAAAGAGATCATTACTGCTAACATCCAGAGATCAAGGACAAACTTGGCAGGATGCAAGTTATAATTTGCCGGCTGACCTTCAAGTCTCTTTCATTGAACCAATAGGAAAAGAATTGGTAGTAGCTTCTGATAATTTGGGTCTTTTTATCAGTTCAAATAATAAAACCTCTTTTAAAGATATTGGTACTTCTTTACCCGGAAAAAAAATCAATGCACTCTATATTTCCGGAACTACCATATATGTGGGTGTCTATCAAAATGGAATCTATAAATCAACAGATTTTGGCAAAAGTTGGGACTCATTGATCATAAACTTACCGGATTATAGGGTACAGGCTATTTTAGAATTTGATGGTAAACTCATAGTAGGAACAGATAGTGGTATTTTTATTTCTGAAAAGGATCGGATCTTATGGGCTCCTACATCCATTAAAACGCAGGTCGTAAGTCTTTATGAATACGATGATAAGATAGTGGCTGGCACGAGTAAGGGAAGTGTCTTATCTCAAGATGGAGGAGTAAGCTGGGAATGGATAAACAAACAAGGTGCAGTTCATTATGCCCATAACATAGAAGAGAGAATTTGGGAGCTTTATCTCAGTGGGGGTTTATCCTATTCAGATGATTGGGGAAAGACCTGGTTGGACGTTGTTTACGAGCCAAAGGTGGGTTCCTATATTTATGAATTGGTGCAATTGGATAATGTACTGCTCTTGAGCAATAATTATGGCATCCACCAATCAAGGGATAATGGTTTAACCTGGAACTTGATTTATCCTAATGAAACAGTATGCTTCTTTGACCTTGTGGTAATAGGTGATGTGATTTATGGTGGAACGAGAGTTTGGGATGAATTTAGAGGACGATAACAAGGTTCTCTTGATACAGAACTAATGGTCACCTTTATTTTCAGAAGAGTAGGGGACACTTGGCGAGCTTGTTATGAACAGGCGTCTGTACATGCACCACTGTTTTAAACGATAAAGAAAAAACTCATAAGAGGCCGTCTCATAACTCGTTCCTCGTTCTGAGTCGTCCAAGGATATTTCGTTTGTGTTCGTTTCACCCAAAAAAGCGCTGCTTTTTTGGGTGAAACGAACACAA
>JBCBCD010001184.1:0-2343 GCA_038530915.1 Bacteroidota bacterium | reverse complement strand
ATGAGATTATGGGGTTATGTGTGGTTGTTGATGAGGTTTATTGCGTATAAGTCCTTAGATACAAAGCAAATGGGTACGTCTTCAAAATAATCGACTATGAAGCAATTCATTCTATTTCTATTAATTCTGGGACCTTTTTTTCTTTTTGGGAAAACGACTATTTCTGGTAAAATCAACCAGGCAAGGGAAAATCTAATCACCCTTCACTATTTAATGGATGAATTCCATTATCCGGAATTTAGCATTGAAAGCTCATTTCAGGGAGATACTTTCCAATTTGAGTTGTCTATTGAAGAGCCCACTTTTGTTAGTATTAAATATTCGTTTTTTGAATGGCGACTCTTGGTTTTCCCCAATCAGGACATAAAGCTTACAATGGATGGGCTAGATGTCAGAAATACCATACAGGTGGATGAGCCAGTCAACCAGTTTTACATTAGAAGTCCGTTAAATAAATTGTTTGAGTGGCGTGCTACATAATTGGAGTTATCAGCCATCGAAACCATACTGAAAGTCCTTGAAAAAAGGGAAAGAGAACAACAAAGATTGCAGGATTCAAACTTAGAGGAAGCTGCACATAAATTCTTACTAGAGGAAATCAACTATTACTTTTTAGAACAAATCCTCAGGCTTACTTCTGATTACAACGCCCATGATCGCACCTTATACCTCAATGAAGTGGAAGGTATGCTAACCAATGAAGTATTAAACAATCCTGCTGCTGTTCGTACTCCCGCCTATAATCAATTCCTAAACAGGTTACCACTGTTTTATTACGAACATGTTGAAACTATCGAAAACCTCAAAGCTCTAAAGGAAAAGGTAGCAGAAAAAGTTAGTAATTCCATCCAAGCCATTAGAGAAGGAAAGATGTATTATGCCTGGCAATTTTTCAAAGATCATTTAGAAGGAGCCGCTTTAGAAAAAGCCCTCGCTAATTTAATATTCAATTGGGATAGATTCATGACGACTATATATACAATGGATGTTTATAATGACTTTTTAGCCAGGTTTCCGGAAAGTAAATATGATACTTATCTAGCCCCCAAAGTTGCAACCATAAAATATTACCACGAATACTGGACCAGCTATCCCGAAGCCAAACAGGAGTTGGCTTTTAAAGAGAATACGCCTGCAACACTGGAAGAGTTGATTCAATTGTATCCCAATCAGGCATTAGTCATTCATATTTGGCCCAGCTTCTGTATCAATTGTGAACAACGATTCATGTATCTCCCTCAGTACTATAGCAATGAGCAGTTGAGTGATTATAAATTTGTCTTTTTGTATTATTCTCTTGTACCTAATCAGTTAGACCAATGGAAAGCGTCTGCTACTACTTCGAGGTTAAAAGGTGACCACTATTATGTCACGGGTAGTATGAACCGGGAGGATGATCACTTGGTCAAAAACATCTTTTTCAACATCTCTCAAATGAATAGTACCGCTTTTGTACGTGCGAGTACCTTAATCGTTGACAAAGAAGGAAGCATTTATCCTGATTTTGCGCCTCCTTTTACAGAGGTTGCAGAATTGACTGAGCTTATGTTGGAAACATTAAAATGAGAATCCCATTAAGTGGTTAACATAATTAATTTAGACAATAGAGCTTGATTTTACTCATAACTAGTTGAATTAGGTGTAGGGTTTAGGGTGTAGTGTGTAGTGTGTAGAGGGGCTTTACACCCTACGCCTAATTCAACAACAACTGAAGCAATACTATACATAAGACTTATAAGTAGTTGGACAAAATAACTAGAAATTAAATCAATGGATTGCATCTTCTGCAAAATCATCAACCGAGAACTTCCTGCTAGCATCGTATATGAAGATGACAAATGCATGGCCTTTATGGATATTAGACCCATCAACCCTGGTCATTTGTTAATAGTCCCCAAACAACACATCGCCTACTGGCATGAGATGGACCCCGACTTGGCAGGATACTTATTTGCTCAAGGCATCAGGATGAACAATGCCATCCGTAATAGTGACTTAAAGTGCGAAGGTGTCAATATGCTGGCCAATGATGGAGCAGCTGCTTTTCAGGAAGTTTTTCATGCGCACCTGCACATCATCCCACGTTTTAGAGGAGATGGCTTCAAAGTGAGGTTTTCGGGCAGTGTAATTGTTCCACCAAGTAGAAATAAACTGGATGCAATAGCGATGAAAATAAAAAACAAGCTTACACTTTAAGAACGATCAAATGACTTCTCAAAATCTCTATAGAAACTTGCCAGCTTTTTAAGCTGCCATTTTTCATTAAAAAAATGAATGTATTTCTCCTTCGAAAGAAAAATCCAGCTAAACACTATCGACAAGGATATCTAAAATGGCAAAAGT
>JBCBCD010001183.1:0-2344 GCA_038530915.1 Bacteroidota bacterium | reverse complement strand
GGTTTTATGAAAATGATAAGGCCAAAGAGATACTTGATTCATTAAATAGTGAAAATGGAGTAATCTCAAACAAAGTTAGTATGAATGGTGAAGTGGGGTATCAATTCTATATTAATCATAACCGTTTTGGGTTTAGTTTTAAGTTATTACTTGAAAAATTAGAAGAACTAATAATAACACAAAGCCCAGAGCTTCACGGATTGTTATACTTATTTGATGATGAAGATGAAACCTATTTTGATACTTGGCAAGTTTGGATAATTAGTAAAGGTAAGATAATTAAGGAAGAGGATATTTTTCTTTCACCATATAGTAAGAAGGTAGCAGATTATGAAGATGATAATGGTTAGGTGGATGAACCAAGATTCTTCCACTAATGGCTTTACTTAGAGCTATTTTATTGATTACACTTTTTGGATGGACTTTAAATTGGCTGATTTTTCATCATGAAGTTTAAATCTCTCGTAACATTCCATTTAGAGATCAAAAATATAATAAAACCCATTAGCATTCAAACAAAAACAACAACCTCACTATGAACAAACAAATCACAAAACCCCTCTTCCCCCTCCTCACTTTCCTCCTGCTGGGCCTTAGCAGCCAGGCGCAAGAGGTGTTTTATATGTATTATACGGATACTTTACATACAGAGATATACTACAATGATATTTTACAAATGGAATATGATTGGTCTAAACTATTGCCTTATTTATACATAACAGGAGAAGCGGTCGAAACAGATGGAGTTTGTAATTTAAATCAGGGAGTTGTGATAGATTCTATAACAAACGAGCTTAATTTTGATCCGCTCAATTTTACAGATTTCTATTATCAATCTACAGATGAGTTTATACTACTGGGATCAGATATAGGAGATCTAAATATTCATATGTTCTGGGAGTCTAGATTTGGTCCAGTAGTATTTGCGCGTAAAGTAATTGAAAAAGAAGCATTCAATGGGACAGGATTTACAGGAGAATGGCGGTATGGTCAGGTTCCTATACCTGATAGCTTAAATTTACGAAAAGCTATGGTAAGACTTGATGATTATCAATTTATGGCTGTTGCTGATTCCGTATTTATATATGATTTTTCTGAAGAAATAATCACCAACTTTTTAGGAGAAAGCTATGAAATTTTTATACTTAATGAAAGGAACTTAGGACAATTGCCTCAAGGTTTGAAAGCTCTAGGTGATGTAACGAAAAGAGGGGATCAATTCTTAGGTGCTACCGAGACTCATCTATTTGAGTTTGATACCCTTAATCTAGGGACTAGCCAAATCTTTATGCCCTTGCCTGAAGGAACTGAACACATCAGTAATTTAACTACTTTAGAACACGGATGCGGTCGAACCATCACCTATGCCATTGACCAAGTAGGTATATTGGATTCCAGTATTTTGTATGAAATTGACATGGAACGAAGGCAGTTTATACGCTTGTGTGGCTTTGAGGGTAAAGGGGTGGAAGGGATGACTTCTCGTTTTGAATATGATACCATGGCATGTCAGTCGATACTTGATTTAGATGGTTCTACTACTACTCGCATTGATTTCAATCAAGCCAATGTATGTAGCAATAAGGTGTCCATTGTGGATTCACTGGTACATGTATTTTCTTCCCTACCCATCGATGCTTTACAGATTGAACTAGTTACTCCTCCCGATGGAGTAGAAGAATTACTGCTGGTAGAAGACTGGGATGGGATGGCTCCAAGTCAGCAGGATTCTTCAACTTTGTTTTTCCAATTGGATGGACAGTTGTCAGCTTTGGAAGTAGAAGAGTTGTTGCAGTCCGTTTACTACTACAACGAAGGCATCGATTTTGAAGGCGGCATTCGAGATGTTTGGGTAAGGATGTATGTGGATGGAGAGGAATGGTCAGCTAAATCTACTTTTTGCGTAGAAATGCCGGATCCTTATGTGGTAAATAGCCAAAATCCGGGCTGTACGGCTCAGAATGATGGTCAAATAACAATTGATTTACAATATGGAAAAGCGCCCCATCAGATAAACTGGGACAATGGGTTTGAAGGAAATATTCAGGAACAACTTCCGGCTGGAACCTATTCTTTCAGTATTACTGATGCTAAAGGAAGGAGCTTTCGAGATTCGGTTACCCTGAGTTTGGTTGAAATATTTGAAGTGGCTATTGCTGCTGCATCAGACAGCATTTGTGGCAATGAGGGTACTTTGTCTGCTTTGGTAACTGGCTCTGATTCAACTTATATCTATGAGTGGTCAGATGGAGCAACTACGGCAGAGAGAACGGGTTTGGCCGCAGGTTCATATGAATTAAAAGTAAGTAATGCCAATGGATGTATCCAAACTGCTCAATACGAA
>JBCBCD010001182.1:0-2348 GCA_038530915.1 Bacteroidota bacterium | reverse complement strand
TGATGGTCATTTTATTTTCTAAGCCCAATTCATTGATGCTTTTCATGGCGGCACTCAACTGACCTTTTCCTCCGTCAATAATGACCAATTGGGGCAAAGGTTGTTCTTCGGCTAACAGTCGCTTGTAACGACGATAGACTACTTCCTCCATGGAAGCAAAATCATTAGGTCCTTCTACGGTCTTTACTTTGAAGTGACGGTAGTCCTTTTTAGAGGGTTTGGCATTTTTGAAAACCACGCAGGAAGAGGTGGGATTAGAACCTTGTATATTGGAGTTGTCAAAACATTCTATGTGCAATGGAATGGCATCCATTTGCAGGTCTTTTTGCAAAGTACGGAGTATTCTTTCTGCAGAGGTTTGCCTTTTGACCTTGCTCGCTTCTTCTTTTTTCTTTTGTAAGAGGTGATACTTCACATTTTTCTCACACAGCTCTAGTAACTTTTTCTTATCCCCAATTTTTGGAATGGTCAAGTTGATATTCTCATCCCCCAATTCTACTTCATAAGGCACAATGATCTCTTTAGAAATGCTGTTGAATTTTTCCCTCAAATGATTAATGGTAAATGCGAGAAGTTCTGCTTCTGATTCGTCATCCAGGTTTTTGACAACCTCCTGAATGTGGGTTTGTATTACTGCTCCATTGACTACCTTCAAGAAAGTGACGAAAGCTTCGGTTTCATCTGAAGCAATGGCAAAAACATCTACATCTCGTATGCTTGTACTTACTACAGTGGATTTAGATTGATAATCTTCAAAGGCAGTCAGTTTTTCTTTGAGTTGTTGGGCTTTTTCAAATTCCAAATTTTCGGCATATTCCCTCATCTGTCTTTTGAAATGCCCCACTACGGCACCAAACTGACCTTTCAATATATTTTTAACCTGCTCTACTCTTTCGTTGTAAGTGTCTTCATCTTCCAAGCCTTCACAAGGACCTATACAATTTTTGATATGGTATTCCAGACACACTTTGAATTTACCGGCTTGAATGTTTTCTTCACTCAGGTTGAAGGTACAAGTCCTCAATGGAAACAAAGATTTGATCAATTCCAAAATGACTTTCAGCCTGGCTTTGGAAGTATATGGCCCAAAGTAAGTGGATCCGTCTTTTTTAATATTACGAGTGATGAATACCCTTGGGAAGCGTTCTTTTTTGATACAAATGTAAGAGTAGGATTTCCCATCCTTCAAAGAAACATTATACCTGGGCTGATAACGTTTGATCAGGGTATTTTCAAGCAACAAAGCATCCGACTCCGTTTCTACAATGGTGAATTCGATATGATCTGCATTTTTTACCAGCGTACGCGTCTTATGAGCTCTGTCCTTTCTGTTGCCAAAATAAGAAGTGAGTCTGTTTCGTAGATTTTTAGCCTTCCCCACATAAAGAATGGTATCGAATTCATCCATGAATTTATAGATGCCCGGTTGCTTGGGAATGGTATCTACTATATTTTTAAAATCTTCTGTAGTCATGTTGTTAGAGCCTGCTATTGAATATGAGCTGCCTTTGACTTGGTCTAAGGATCTAAAAGTCTAAAGATTTAATCGTATCAATTAGACCTTTAGACACTTAGACTTTTCGACCTTCAAAAAATAGCTACTCAATTTTCGTGGTTAACTGATTCAATAAATTGAGTACAATCAATTATGTCGATCCTTACTACAAACCTAAGAAATTTAAAAAAAGTTGATGGGACTTTCTATCTAGCCAGGAATTTTTCATTGAACATAAGCCAAAAGATTGTATTTTAGTCTTCAAGCTATTTTTTAAGACAATCGTGTACGCTTAGATGGACAATAAAGCAGAAAGAATACCCGGATTTATTTTGGAACGTACTGCTAAAAGAATGAAGCAGTATTTTGCACAGCAATTGAAGGCAATGGATGCAGGCATCACAGCTGATCAATGGGTGATTCTGCAGGCTTTAGATAATAATGACCAATTAAGCCAGTTTGAAATAGCGCAAACGACCTACAAAGATGCGCCTACCGTTACGCGAATTATTGACCTTTTGGTGGGAAAAAATTTGCTCGAACGCTTACCGGATCCAAAAGATAGAAGGCGGTTCCGAATTTCATTAACAAAGGAGGGGAGAGCATTGATCGACCGATTGATGCCTATGGTAAAAGAATTTAGGCGTAAATCCTGGTCTGGATTAAGTGATGAGGAAATCGATCAATTGATAAGAATGTTGAATATAGTCTTCGAAGGGTATGAAGAATAAAAAAAATAGAGGGGACATCGTCCCCTCTATTTTTTTTATTCTTCTCCGTCACCACTAGTAGCGTTATATTTATAACGCTCTATCATTGAATTTATATCAGAAGTAAACTTATCTACAGTAGG
>JBCBCD010001181.1:832-2349 GCA_038530915.1 Bacteroidota bacterium | reverse complement strand
TTGATCCAACTCATCAAATTTCAGATCCAATTGTTCCGCAATAAAGCGTACGATGAAATCATTCGAGTTGCCTTTCTCATCTGTAACCCTAATAGTACGTACAATCATTGTACCACCTAAACAAATATCACCTTGCATCAACAAATCATTGATTTGGAAATCCAGGTGGCAGAATTGCGTACAGTTGTCTTTAATTTGATTGATAAAGAATGCATCTTCATATTCCAACAAATCCCAAGATTTTCCTTCGAAGAAGCATTCACCCTCAGCTTGCTTCAATTGAAGATCAGTTGCAGAGTACTTCAAAATGGTATCTATATCTGTACAAGGCAATGTGATGTCTAAAATCTCTCCATCGTAGTAAGGCCCATTTTTATCTTCACCAGTAATGTAACCCCAGCAAACAAATCTAGGATCTTCTTCACCTTTTACATCATTGTTAGATTCTGTAATTGGAACATTACCGTTGTTTACGTATACTTCATATTTGAATTGACCACATTCTGTAATTTCATTTACCGTCTTCATACCCATGCCGTAGTCAATCACTACAGTGAATAAGTCGTTACAAATGTTATCTCCTTCCAAAACCATATCTGCTGTAACTGGAGAAGTACAATACTCATCCAAAGTAACATTTACGTTATCATTACAAGCTAAGTCTTCTGTATTTGGCTCTGCTAGTTTTTCTACAGTTATGGTCGTAGTAGCTGAGTAGCGACCCTCTTTTGATTTTTCATAGGAGAAAGTTATTACATGTGTACCTGCTGGCACTTCTTCAAACTCAAACTCCACATTGAAGGAATACTCATTTACATTGGTTACTGTCTTGCTTATCAATGCATCTACAAGTGCTGCATCGCCACTTATTTCTACTTCATCAGCTTCTGCCAAAGAAGTTCTACACTTATTAGTAATCAGAATGCTGTATAAGAAATCCGTTTCTTCTTCACATGGCTGGATGTAGTAAGTTTCAGCAGCGGCATCGATTAAAGTGGGTAATTCTACTAAAAGCGTAATTGCTTGATTGATGCCTGTAGTTGTACACTCAGCATCACCACCTATATTATCAGTGATAGATTGTAAAGTGTAAACATTGTTGCCCAATACATATTCATCCATCGTAATGGTATAGGTAGCGTTCTCATCCACCAATGAGATTGGGTTTCCATCATTCAATCCATCTACAACTATCTCAATTGGATATTCACCCACCGTTAAATCAAACATTAAAGTGACTTCCTCCATGTCACAAATCCTGTAAAAGTCAAGAGAAATTTCACCTTGTGGAAGAGGACGTACGGTCAAAGTTACTTCCTGATCGAAATCATTCGAACAAGTATTGGCATCTGCAATTGAAGTTAATGTGTAATCTGTAGTAACAGGAACAGTAGTCGCCTCGTTGTATTCAGCAGAAGTGATAGTGTAATCAGCATTTGCATCCGCAAATGTAATAGGATTACCACTATTTAAACCAGTTACTACTATATCTACAGGATAAGTACCCACCGTCAAGT
>JBCBCD010001181.1:0-822 GCA_038530915.1 Bacteroidota bacterium | reverse complement strand
ATTCACCTACTGTTAAGTCCAAAGTCAAAGTAGTTTCATCACCTTGACAGATTGGCGTAATTTCGATAGCTATTGTTCCCTCTGGAAGTGGATGGATGGTCACCATGAAAGGATCAGACAATTCACTCTTACAATCTGTGGTCTCATCTGTCAAATATACTTGGAATTCATAATCCCCCACAGGTGCATTATCGCGAACTCTCAATTGCTCTCCATCTTCACCAAAGTCTGTTCTTACTCTCACTGCAGGACTATTGACAAATTCTGGTGCATATTCATCGTCTGCGAAAACTCCACTGCCATCAGGTCCATTTATAACAGCTACCCAGGTAGCAAATGTTCCATCAGGTACTTCTACATTCAGCATAGCATTCATGCCCTCACATTCTTCTTCTTCACCGGTAATTTCTGGTTTTGCGGGAAGTGAATTTACTGTAATCACTATTTCAGCAGTTGTAAAACAAGTTTGATCATTCAAAGTAATTGCAGCTCTTACAAAATAGGATCTGGAAGAAGCCGGAGAAACATTGATTTCACCATTTACAGCAACAAATGGATCAGCTCCACTATCTGCATCAGCTTGATCCTCATGAATGGTCAATACAGGTAATAAGTTGGCATCAAACGGAGAATAATCGCTTATATTTGCATTTGAAATCGAAGCAAGGGTTAACAAATCTATTTGATCGCCTACACAGATAGCTTCTGGCGAAGCATTTGCCTGAGGCTCATCTAAAACAACAACCAAGAAGGATATAATAGAATTACATATCGTATTATTAACGGTTCTATCGACTCTTACAAAATAAGATTATTTTGTAA
>JBCBCD010001180.1:0-2350 GCA_038530915.1 Bacteroidota bacterium | reverse complement strand
TTGAATTCGGAATTTTCTTCTTTTGATAGCAAAAGGTCGCAAAAAGTTAAACACATGGAACCAGTATAATAGGTACCTTTTCCAGTAAGGTGTTTCAGTTAAATCGAAAAAGTATTCATGTAAATCACCTAAAATTTCTTCCAATAATTCTTCAGAACAAACCAATTCAAGAAACCAATCGGCCAATTTAGGTGGAGTAGATCTCTGTTTCTTCATTACCTAAGATTCAAGCTTAATTCAGGAATTTGCATCCAAAGATTGACTTTCAAGTCACGGCTTCTTTTTAAGCTTTCTTTGCCAGCAGTGGTAATGGTAAAGAGACGCTTGCGCCGCCCCCCTCTTGAATCAGTAGCCCCTCCCATATGAGAAGAAAGCAGTCCTTTTTTTTCCAATCGATTCACAGTACCATGAACTGCACCAATAGTTACCGTTCTGCTCGCATGTTCTTGAAGTGCTTTGCGAATGGCAAGCCCGTAAGCTTCTTCTTTCAGCATGATAATAATCAGTAAGACCAATTCTTCAAGTTCACCAATATGAAGCTTTTTCATTTTTATTTGTTATATTTTGTATAACAAATATAGCTTTTTTTTGGCTCTATTCCAGAAATAGGAATAATTTATAGCGTTTTAAATTTTAATGTGTATTGACATTTTTAAGTCTTTTGTCTCTATTCTTTGATCTATTTTCCTAGCCGACGGCTAGGAGTTGATATAAGTAGTCTTAATTATTAAAGGCCAAAAACTAAAAACTAGAGACAAAAGACATACCTATCAGTAAACCTAATGTACAAGTTTGGATGTTGATGATAATTGTGCTGAGTTATTACCTTCCGATGAGCTATGAGAAGTCAAAGATTAATAAAAACTAAATTTGTTTTCAATTAATGTAAAAGTTTTGAGATACTCGCATTACTTTCAATAAGAAGTTCAGTCTAAAAACTAAAAACCAACAACTAAAAACTATAATAATGAAGACTTTTATCCTCCTACTATTGCTATTTCCATTGGGTTTAGCTGCACAAACACAAACCAAGCCAGCTTACTGTGATGAGCTGCCTACTTCTTATGATCAGATCTCAAATGCAAATACTCCATTACCCAGATTCAATGCAACAGCAATTACGGAGTATAAAGTGCAGGTGGCCTTATTGCGTTTTACAGACCCACGTACCTATCCTTTTCATCCGTCATTGATAGCAAGGTGGAGGCCTTGTGAAGAAGTGTGGGTGGTAGAATCAAAGCGCAGTTTTAGTGATAAAAAACAAGCAGAGTTGTTAAGAAATGAATTGGTCAAAATAGGCTACAAGGGAGCTTATATTACTCAGCTTGTAGCCTATCAATGGAATACCTTTTCGGAAGGTCCGAATGCTGCATTTAGTAATCCAGCAAAGACGCAATAGCTTCTTGTACCTTTTCCTTTGAAAGTAGCATGGTTTTTTCCAAAGTGGCATTTAAAGGAATAGCTGGCATATTTTCTGATCCAATGGTTCTTACAGGAGCATCCAGGTATTCAAAGCAATTTTCCTGAATACGGGCTGCAATGCTTTGTGCAAAAGTACCGTTAGAAGGTTCTTCAGTAATTACTAAGATCCTGCCATGTCGTTTGGCGGCTTTATAGATGGCTTGTTCATCTAAAGGGTAAATCGTACGTAAGTCCAACACTTCTATATTGCCATCAAATAGTTTAGCAGCATTTAACGACCAGTGTACGCCCATTCCATAGGTCACAACTAAGAGAGAGTTTCCGTTCTTAATTTGATCAGTATCCGCTTCTAAAACTGTATTGGCTTTACCAAATGGTAATACATAATCTTCAGCTGGCTCAATTGTTCTGGCTGCCTCAGTACCAGGAACCTTCGACCAATATAGTCCTTTATGTTCTAGAATAACTACTGGATTGGGATCATAAAAAGCTGCCTTCATCAAGCCTTTTAAATCAGCACCATTAGAAGGATAAGCAATTTTAATGCCTCTGATATTGACCAAAACAGATTCAACACTCGAAGAATGGTAAGGTCCACCACTGCCATAAGCACCTGTAGGCACTCTTACAATACAACTTACCGGCCATTTGCCATTAGATAAATAATAGGAGCGACTCACTTCTGTAAACAACTGATTCAAACCCGGCCAGATGTAATCTGCAAACTGTACTTCTACAATAGGTTTCAATCCTACTGCTGACATTCCTACTGTACTGCCAATAATGAAAGCTTCTTGTATGGGAGTATTGAAAACTCTATCGTCACCAAATTTTTGAGCTAAAGTTGCGGCCTCTCGGAATACACCTCCCAATCTGCCACCTACATCCTGGCCATACAGTAAGGATTCAGGGTGCTTTTTCATCAATT
>JBCBCD010001179.1:0-2354 GCA_038530915.1 Bacteroidota bacterium | reverse complement strand
ATTCTAAAAGAAAGCGGCCGATTAAATACAAGATAGATTAGGCTATTATCTAGTTAAAAGCATAAGGCATGTCTCAGAAAGAGCTAGGCGAGAAGATTGGAGTACATAAAAATCTATTGGGTAAGTATGAACGAGAAGAGGTGAAGCCTTCTGTCATCTTCCCAAAAAGCACAACCACAAAAGGAGTTGATCTGGCCATTCTTCAGAGAGTGATAACCATTCAAAGCTCACCAGACTAAGACTAGGAACACATTCTTTTTATAATGGATGCTATGATCAGAGATGCGAAGAATCGATTTTTTTTGGCGTAAAAAGCCAGTAGTCTATCCTATTTATCAAAAGGATAGACTACTGGTTTACTATTTTATTTAATAATGATTGAATCATTCTAAAATAGTGATTAGCATATTAAACCTATGTGGTATAAAAAGTAACATTAAACATCTAGTTATAATGAAAACTAGATACATAAACTTCACTGACAGTATTATTTTCATCGAAATAAAATAGAAGATGAACAAAGGTTCCTCTTTTGACTTTTGCATTTAAAGGGAATGGTGTTTCTTTATCTGAATTATTTCTGAAATAAAATTCTGCTAGCAAATAATTGCCTACAGGTTTAGAAAATGCTAAATGTAATCGCGATGAATTTTGTGGAATGAGTTGTGAAATAAAACTAGATTGAAAAGAATTAAATCCATTTATTGCCTCATCTTTCAGTTGATTGTTCAAAACTTCTGGATCAATTGCAAGCTTATCATAATCAATTTTGTCTTGAAAATTAGAAACTGATTGAAAGTAAATGTTATTTGAGACGTTAAACTTTAACAATCCACAATTAATCTCACTGCCTTTCAAATTACGCTTAAAGTATTTTTTCACTTTACCGCTTATTTCAGTGTTAGTTTTCAAATATAACAATGCCGTCAAATATTTATTATCTTCTATTTGCTGGGCATCTGGTATAAGAAGAAATAGTATTATTGCTATTGTAGACATAACCTGTTATTCAATTATTGTTAAATAAAATAAATCATTTTTATTGGGAGCTTTACCTTGCCTAAGTGCTTTAAGTGCTGTTTTACTATATGCATCATATAACAATACTCGTTGCTTTTTTTCATCGACAAGAGCTTTGAAATTATACACCATACGCTTTCCAAAAGAAGGTCCTAGTTCTTTTCTGATTTTATTAATTCTTCTAACATTAGGTCCTGGATCATAGTCACCGTCAGTGCCAATTCCTACTGGATCGTGACGACCTCCACCTACTGGAGTATGACCCAGCTCATGGAAAAAGATCATGCCAATACCATTAGTTAATGGGTTTAGATTTTTTGAAGGCTTAGAGCTATTAATTTCTAGTACATCTAGCTTTATTTCATTCGTATAATTTCCATCATCATCTAACCAAACTCTACTTTTACCTCCAGGGTTATCTTCAATTGTAACCATGCTTTCACTTGATATGGCCTTTATCAACATCTTGCGAGCTGTTTTGCTACCTATGTCTTTGCCATTAGCATCCTTCTTCACTCCCGCTGCTTGATTAATTGTAACATTTCCTTTATCATCAACATCCAGTGTGAAACCAGTAATTGCCTCTACTTGATCTTTAAAATTGTAAAATGCACTTGGATTATTTCTTTGGAGATGACTGATATTTAACGAATCTCCATTTACATCAATATATTTTATAGGGTTCCCTGCTGCATATCCATATCCACTCATGTGATAGTATTTCTCAGCAAATCGGTCAATGACTCCAAAGCGTCCAATACTAGCATCATACCACCTAGCTCCATAATCGTGCCAATTCAATCCAAAATCTCTATTCAATTCTTTGCCGTTATAACGGTAGTCGGTAGCTCTACCTTGATTACTAATCCAAGGACCTTGCATTTGCATCCCAAATGGATAGTAATGACTTTCTGACAATACATCATTAGTATTTGGGTCATTTGTCATATCTACAAATCCATCTCCTCCTTTATCAGTAAAGGTTAAACGAACATTGCCTAAATGGTCGGTAATGTTATATTCATAACGAGAGGTTGTACCTTCATAGTATACCCTACCTTCAGAATGATAGATGGCTTCCAATTGATTATTGGTGTATTCGATTCCTCCTACATAATCTTGTGTGCGAAGGGTCATAGCACCTTCTTTGATTGTCTTTCTCAATTTATTCCCTGAGGCGTCATAAAGCAGTTCAATAAATTTACAATCATCTATAGTGATTTTTCTAGGCAGATTTAGATAATTGTAGGTAACATTCATTTTTTTGAATGGATCATAATTCATATTGCCATTGGTATCATAAGTATAATCACCACTTTGACTATTGGTGCTGA
>JBCBCD010001178.1:0-2356 GCA_038530915.1 Bacteroidota bacterium | reverse complement strand
CAACAATGGCAAGTAGATTATGACTTTCTGAATACCTATCAGATGAAAATGGCTGAGGGGAGGTATTTTTCAAGAGATTTTACAACCGATTCTTCTGCAGTAGTCATTAATCAGGCAGCGGTTGAATTATTAGGCTTGGAAAACCCTATTGGTGAACGTATTCAGTCTTACATTAATCCACAGGAGGGAATTATTGGAACTCGTACGATTGTTGGAGTAGTTGAAAATTTCAATTATGAGAATCTAAAAGACAATATCGATCCACTGATCATGTATCTCAATGATGATATGGTCTCTACTATTTCTATGCTATTGGATGCAAACACTGACATTCAGCCCTTCATTGATAAATTACAAATGACTTGGAATGCAGGAGCTCCCGGACAGCCATTTGATTATGACTTTGTAGATGAACAATTCAATCAGATGTACCGCACCGAGCAACAACTGGGGCAGATCTTTTTGATCTTTGCAGGCTTGGCCATTTTTATTGCTTGCCTCGGGTTATTGGCTCTTTCTGCCTTTACTGCCGAAAGAAGAACCAAAGAAATCAGTATTAGAAAAGTGTTGGGTGCATCAGTAACCAATCTGGTTTCTTTGCTGTCATCAGAATTTTTAAAACTGGTTTTAATTGCTTTGATCATTGCTGTGCCCATCGCCTGGTATGCGATGAAGTCTTGGTTGCAAAACTTTGCTTACAGAGCGGATTTATCCTGGTGGTTATTTGCGGTGGCAGGCTTGTTGGCAGTATTAATAGCCCTATTGACCGTAAGCTTCCAGAGTATTAAAGCCGCCCTTTCTAACCCAATGGACGCCCTAAGAAACGAATAATTGAAAGACTTAAATCTAGAGTTATGATTAAGAATTATATCAAGATAGGAATAAGAAGTTTGTTAAATAACAGAGTGTTTACAGTGGTAAACCTTATAGGTCTTTCTTTGGGGATGTCTGCAGCTTTATTGATATTTCTATGGGTAAGTAATGAACTGAGTTTTGATACCTATCACAATGACAATGAAAACCTGTATCGGGTAATAAGTAATGTGGATGTAGGTGATGAGGTATGGTTATGGTCTAATGTCCCACTAATATCAGTGGACTACATGAAAGAGGATGTTGATGAATTAGAGGAGATCGTAATCACACGATTTCCATATGGTGGAGCGGTCGTTAAGTTTCCTTCACAGGAAATACTGAATGAAGATGGATTCGTGTATGTTAGCAATAATTGGTTTGACCTTTTAAAGTATGAAACAGTAGATGGATCTATAGATGATTTTAAATCTACTTTAAATAGTATCGCCATTACAAAATCATATGCAGATCAACATTTTAAAGATGGTCAAGCATTAGGTAAAACCATAGAAGTCGATTCAGCGATTTATGAAGTCAATCTGATCTTAAAAGAAAATCGACCAAATACCAGCTTTCAATTCAATGTTATTGCATCTATTGAGCCTTACATCAAAAATAATGCTGTGCGCTCAGGAGATTATTCATGGGGTAATTTCAACTACGATATTTATGTGCGCACCAACCCCAATAGCAATATAGCAGAAGTTGAAAGGAAAATGACGAAGATATTTGACGATAATCGAAAAAACAATAATACTAATATTACGCTGCAAGCGCTGACAGACATAAGGTTTGGTAAAGAAATAGACAATGACCATTTTGTGCACCGCAGTAAATCTTCAGTTTATATTTTTGGTGTTATTGGCTTGCTAATACTTATAACTGCAGGTTTAAATTACATTAGCTTGTCTACAGCTATGCTTACAAAGAGGGTGAAAGAAATTGGGATTAAAAAAATTGTAGGTGCTTCTTTCAAGCACATTTTCAATCAGTTAATGGCAGAGGCTACTTTGTTAATTTTCTTTGCTACGCTTTGCTCAGTCGCAGTAGCAAATTTGTTTTTGCCTTCTTTAAAGGAGTTTACAGGTACAAATCTGATACTTGATCCTGGAAATATGCAATTCTTGGGCATCTTAGCTGGTATGTTTTTGATTGGTGTGTTAGTAGCAGGAATATATCCAGCCATCCTTTTCGGTGCTTTTAAGCCACAGCATTTGCTCAAAACTAGTCGTATACCAAAGAAAAATATTTCAATGCGCCAGGTTTTAGTTGTCATTCAGTTTGTGATTGCCATTACGATGTTGATCAGTACCATAGTAATTTATCAACAATTGAGATACATCAAAAAGCTGGATGTTGGATACGATAGAGCTTATGTCTTGGAAGTTATACCTTCTTTGTTTAATGGAGACTGGGGGAAAAACTTACAACAATTTGATCTATTCACTAAAGAAGCAAAGAAAATAAGTGAGTTTGAAGGTGCAGCTAAAGTTGGAGGTAC
>JBCBCD010001177.1:0-2357 GCA_038530915.1 Bacteroidota bacterium | reverse complement strand
AACCTAAGCAGGTTTTGCAGGTTAATACTTTGAGTTATTGAATAAAATTATGATAGAAAAATGGAAAATCAAGTATTGTTAACTCCATTGAAGCGTTTTTTCAATCTACTGAAATTAGATAATAGAGATATTGTATACATATATATCCATTCCATTCTGGCTGGCTTAATCGCACTTTCTTTACCTCTTGGGGTACAAGCGATAATCGGCCTGATAGCAGGAGGATCTATGTCTGCAGCTCTGATTATTTTAGTGTTAGTAGTTACACTTGGTACTGTTTTCTCCGGTCTAATCAAGTTGATGCAGATAAGCATAACGGAGAAAATTCAACGTAGAATTTTTGCGAGATCGGCTCTGGACTTTTCGTACAGGATTCCAAAATTCAAAATGGATTTTCTGTCCAAATTGTATCCACCTGAGCTAGTGAATCGCTTTTTCGATACAATAAATATTCAAAAGGGATTGCCTAAAATCTTGATCGATTTGACCTCGGCTACTCTACAGATAGCATTTGGTTTGATCCTGATTAGTTTTTACCATCCCTTCTTTGCATTTTTTGGCTTGGCTTTATTGATTTTATTAGTCACCATTTTTTGGTTGACGGGTGCTTCAGGCATGCGCACCAGTTTGATGGAGTCGAAGTACAAATATAAAGTGGCACACTGGTTAGAAGATATGGCACAAACCATTCCTGCCTTCAAGTTTTTTGGTAAAGCACCATTGGGCTTGAAAAGGGCAGATGAATTGGTATGTTCCTATTTAGGTCATCGCGAAAAACACTTCCGCGTTTTGGTCATTCAGTACAGTCATTTGATTGCATTGAAAACGATCCTAACAGGTAGTTTATTAATGTTGGGTAGTTACCTGGTTATTCAAAACCAGATCAACATTGGTCAATTCGTTGCAGCAGAGATTGTTGTATTACAAGTGATTGCTTCAGTAGAGAAGCTGATTGTAGAGATGGATACCATTTACGATGTTTTGACAGGTGTAGAAAAGATTGGTTATGTAACGGATCTTCCGTTGGAAGACGAGGGCGGTTTACCATTTGAAGAGATAGATGAAGGCAAGGGTTTACAAATTGAATTGAGAGAACTAAGCTTTCAATTTAATGAAGCAGATAACCTAACCATTAATAAATTATCGACAGTCATACCTTCGGGGCAACATATAGCCATAGCAGGATACAATGGCTCAGGTAAAACGACCCTGCTACAATTGTTGATGGGTTATTTCACAAACTTTAAAGGGAATATCCTTTACAATGGAATCCCGCTTAAAAACCTTGACCTACTTGATTTAAGACAAAACATAGGCCATTACAGTCCTGAGACGTCCATCTTTCAGGCTTCTATCAAGGAGAATATTTCACTAGGCAGAAAAGATGTTGGCTTAAAAGAGGTAATAAAAGCTTCTAAAATAGTTGGATTGGATCGCACCATCAACAATATGCCAAAAGGATATGAGACTGAATTAATTTCTGAAGGCAGAAACATATCCGGCAACATGCGAACCAAAATCATGTTGGCAAGAGCTATAGCGAATAATCCAAGGCTATTAATCATAGAAGGAGATCTAAGAAGTCTTGAACGTACTGAGTATGAAGATATTCTATCGTACTTGACCGCTAAGGAACGTCCATGGACACTTGTCATTTCAACAGATGATCCGTTTGTAACTGCTCAAACTGATCGTACCATCATACTAAAAGATGGTAAAATTGTTAAAGATGGCTCCTTCCAGGACATACTAACTTGTACGCACTTTAGACCCATATTTTTACCGAATATTCCTGAAAATATTTTACAACTCATTCCTCACAATACCAATGGCAATCATGGTACCACTAATGGCAATGGGAACAGTAATGGTAATGGAAATGATTCAGCAGAGCAGATTGAGTATCCTAATTAAACAAGTTGTTATGCGTGCATTACAGCTTAAAACTAATTAACACTCTTTAAATCACTATTGACATGTTAAATATTTCTCAGAATACTATCAAGCACAAAATACCAACAGACGAGTTTACCTCGCTGAATGCCAATCACCTCGCCAGGTTTCATAAAGTTATGGTAAGGTGGATAGTAGGCGTAATGCTTTTTGGTTTAGCCGTATTGTTTTTACCCTGGACTCAAAACATCCAGTCTGAAGGACAGGTGACTGCTTTGTCACCAGAGCAGAGACCACAAACAGTACCTGCCAATATTGATGGGCGAATTGAAAAGTGGTATGTGCAGGAAGGTCAGTTGGTTCAAAAGGGAGATACTATTGCGTACATCTCAGAAATTAAAACAGAGTATGCAGATCCTAATTTGGTAGAAAACACACAGGATCAAATTACAGCTAAAAACTCA
>JBCBCD010001176.1:0-2358 GCA_038530915.1 Bacteroidota bacterium | reverse complement strand
CTCCTTCTAAAGAGCGCTCAATGACAATTGCAATTTGAGTGGATGTTGAATCATCATAAGCTACTAGCTTTCGCTCTAATGCAGCACGTTCGTTTGAACGTAAAATCCCCACATAGTCCGTCACTAAAGTTGACGACTTAGGCGGGATTTCTTTAGCATTCAAAATACTAATAAAGCCCAAAAGAAAGATGATGACATATCTAATCTTCATCATATGAAATTTCGTCGGTTAACTGGTTTGTACTATTATTAGAACTAGGAAAGTATATTTTTAGTTGATCTCCGACCCAATGAATGCCCCACACTACTCCATCAATAAATTGGTCGTCGCGAAAGAAGTCTATCATCTTTTTAACGCCCACTTCCCAAAAATCTTCAGCTACCTTTTCATTGATTCCTTTGTCACCTATAATGGCCAATTGATGTAATGCAGGTACTATAAAAATTAGAACAGCATTTCTATCTTTCGTTTTGTGCATTTTTAACTGTACAAAAACCTTTTGAGCCTCCTTTACCACAGATGATGCCCTGATCTCTTTATTCAGATGTACACGAATCTCACCTGTGGTATGCTTTTCAGCTTCTCGGATGGCTCCAATGATTTGTTCTTCCTCTTCTTTTTTGAAATATTTAATCATTGTTTTAATTGATACCAATTACTAGTTGAAATTAACTGTTGGAGCATTTTGTGCCCCTTCAGTCGCTTCAAATTGAGCTTTTCGATCAAAGCCGAATATGCCCGCAAATAAGTTACCCGGAAATGATCGAACGGATACATTGTATTTAGAAACTGCTTCGTTGTATTTATTACGAGCTACTTTTATCCTGTTTTCAGTACCTTCTAATTGTACCGTTAAGTCTCTAAAGGCTTGAGTAGCTTTTAGGTCAGGATAGTTTTCTGAAATAAACAACAACCTGCCTAATGATTGTGAAATCCCATTTTGTGCTTCCTGGAATTGTTGCAATTGTTCTGGAGTCACATTAGATGGATCGATGGTAATGCTTGTTGCTTTAGAACGTGCATTGATTACTGCATCTAGAGTTTCTTTTTCAAAATTTGCTGCTCCCTTTACGGTATTTACCAGATTGGGAATAAGATCCGCTCTACGTTGATAATCTGATTGAAGATTACCGAAGGCATTGGCTACATTTTCATCCAGACTAACAAATTTATTTTGATAACTCACACTCCCCAAAAAGGCAAGGCCACCAACAACAATCAAAAAAATGGCTAATGGAAGAATCGATTTCATATTGGTACTTTGTTTTGTTGAAAAAAATAGGACTGACTTTAAATTCATTCAAAATCAATTTCAACTGTAATCTAATGAATTAATTAACTAGAAAGGAGGTAATTAATCAAGAAAATCGGGTGAAGGGATGTGGATAATAGATGAATTGAAGGAGGAGTTTATATGTTGATAAGCTTATTAGGTTAGCAGATTAGTTTTTTCAATAGTGAACACTTTACTCATAAAGTGTTCACTATTGAACTATTATTTCTTCAACATAGCTTCATACAACGCCAACAGCTCATCGGCTCCATTGAAAGAAGTCAGCTTACCATGAAGGATATCATTTTCAATTTGAGGTAATTTATCTTTTATAGCCGGATGGTCAAAAAACCGTTGTTTCAATTGTTGGTTAATGGTTTCATAGAGCCAGTATTTCGATTGAGCATTTCTGTTTTGCTGGAAAAAATCATTCTCCTGCACCAGTTTCTGATATTTGGACAATAAATCATCTAAACGATCTATACCTTTGCCTTCTAAACCAGAACACAAAAACACTTTGGGTATCCAGCTACTGGATTTGGGTGGAAAAAGGTGCAACGCATTTTTATACGCTCTGGCTGCCTGTTGAGCCAACTCTAATCGATTGCCATCTGCTTTATTTACCGCTATGGCATCTGCCATTTCTACTATACCTCGTTTAATCCCTTGTAGTTCATCTCCACTACCGGGCAATAACAACAACAAGAAAAAGTCAACCATGGAGTGTACCGCAATTTCAGACTGCCCCACTCCTACCGTTTCAATAATGATAGAATTAAAACCGGCAGCTTCACATAAAATAATGGTTTCTCTCGTTGTTCTGGCAACCCCACCTAGCGTTTGTCCGGATGGACTAGGTCTTATAAACACCCCTTCTTTTTTTGTTAACTGCTCCATACGAGTCTTATCCCCCAGAATACTTCCTTTAGACAATTGGCTAGATGGATCAATGGCTAAAATGGCTACTTTCTTTCCTTTATTCAGTTCGTGTAATCCATACTGTTCTATAAAGGTACTTTTGCCAACACCTGGTGAGCCAGTGATGCCCAATCGAAATGAATGGCCACTATGAGGCAAACAGGCT
>JBCBCD010001175.1:0-2371 GCA_038530915.1 Bacteroidota bacterium | reverse complement strand
GCCGGAAAGGACTAAAGTAGGTACACTAATAGTTTTGAGTTGGTCCAAAGGCGATGCTTCTTTAATTTGAGGTACTCGTAAATGTGCTTTTCGTGCAACAAAGTCAGTTAAGCGGCCTTCCACATATTGATCGATTTCACTCTTCAGTGTTCTTTGCGTTTCGCCAATTGCATTTAATTTTTTCAATTCTTGTACCATCTTCTGTTCATCCCCTGATTGAATGGCTTGCACATAGGTGCCCATTAAGGCTAAAAACTCAGAATTCTTTTCCTGAAACCCAACAAGACCTGGTGACACCAACACCAATTGATCAACATATTCCGGATAAGTCAGGACAAAATCTAAGGCAATGATCGCTCCCAAAGAGCAGCCCACCAGATTAATTCGCTGGATGCTTTCTGTTTCGAGTATCCCTTTCAAATCATCTATTTCTAATCTGGAAGTCAGCATTTCCAATGATTTACCATGTCCCCTCACATCATAAGTGATCACATTGTATCTTCTTCTAAAGAATTTGATTTGATCCTCCCACATTTCCTGATCTAAGCCGCCTGCATGTATGAAAACAAGGTATTCATCCAAGTCACTACTGCTTTGTCGGTAGGCCATTTGATTTTGATCAACCGCATTAATGGTTTTATTCATTAAAAAAAGATTGACATTACAAGCACTAAAAAATAAGATGGAAAATATAATTACTAATCGTTTCATAGACATACTGATAATTTTGGTCTTCCTAAATGTAGATATTTTACTAATAAATATCATTTTTGTAAAAGGTGTAGTTTGACAGAATGTATTGCTAGCCCTCTACACACTACACACTCAAGCCTGAACCTGTATTTTAAGAGCGTAGACTCATCTTACTATTAAAGCTAATTTCGGTAACTTACTAATTAGTTTATGGACTTAGGAACACAGCTTTTATTCTTTATCAGTGGATTAGGTGTCTTCAACGGTTTGTTGATGAGCTTATATTTTTTATTATTTACCAGACCCAAAAGATTACAGAATATATTCTTTGGTTTGCTGGTATTGATGTTGTCGATGCGAATTGGTAAATCTGTATTCCTTTATTTTGGTGGTCCACTTCCAAAAGTCATTCTTCAAATTGGTCTTTCTGCTTGTTTTATGGCTGGACCGTTCTTGTTTTTTTACATCAAATCAGTACTTAAGCAGCAGCAAAAAATTGCCAGAAAAGATGGTATTCATATACTAAGCCTATTAAGCATTATTGTAACCTTAGGATTGATCTTCCCTTACAGTACCCATCCTGAAGCTTGGAATCCTGAGATGGTGCAATTTATCTATGCAGTATGGGCAATCTACATTGTTTTTGCCATCGTAAAAATGTGGTCTATCATCAAGCAACTGTTTTCCACTCCTAAAGAACTCAGCACTACTCAAATATGGCTTTTGGTAGTCTTAGTGACCAATGTACTGATCTGCTCGATTTTTCATTCTATTCTCTATTTAGGTTTTCCTTCCTATATAATGGGACCTATTACTTTTTCATTTGTGTTTTATGCCTTATTGGCCTTCCTTTTGTTTTTTCCATCGAGCAAAACCATCATCGACGGAGAGAAACAGCGGTATGTCAATAAAAAAGTTAACGATCAAAAAGCAAATAATTTATTAAATCAATTGACCGCTCTGATGCAGGAAAAGCAATTGTTCTTATCCGCTGATCTTAAACTAAAAGATGTGGCAGAAGAGCTGCAAAGTACTCCTCATTTACTATCCCAGGTTTTAAATGATAATATGGGAAAAAGCTTTCCGGAATTTGTCAATGAATATAGGATTGAAGCTGCATGTAACATCCTTCAATCAGAACATAATTTGAGCATAGAAGGCATCGCTCATGAAGTTGGTTTCCGATCAAAATCGACTTTCTATGCAGCTTTTAAAAAGTTAAAAGGGTTGACACCAAGTCAGTTTATGAAATCAAAGGTTAGTAAATAGTGTAACAAACCCGTTCGATATTATAAAACCAAACGGAACCGCTTCCTATTTACTGTACTTTTTGAGCCAGGAGCAGTAGTCTTGTGGTAAACACACGACACATGAAAAACAAACTAATTGCATTGCTTTTATTCGTTTCATTTTATAGTTTATCAGGACAGACAGAAGCAGAAAAAGTCAAAATTCCTTTGAATGACTACATGATTGGTACTTCTTACAATTATCCTGAACAAATCGAAAGAGCTTTTATTGATTCTGCTTGGTTGTACCTGTCCAATAGATATGGATCCTCCTGGATAACTGGTCGTAAAGAATATGCAGCACTATTTGAAAAACGAACCAGAGGAGAATTTAATGGCCTCAATAGAAGAATACTATCGACTACCATTTATCAGGAAGTTGCTAATGC
>JBCBCD010001174.1:0-2378 GCA_038530915.1 Bacteroidota bacterium | reverse complement strand
AGCTCTTGACTAAAAAAGAGCTCTAGACTCAAAATTAGATATTGAATAAAAAAAGTCCTTTTGAAAAAATATCTGGAAACAGCAGGTGGTCAACTCATTGTCTTAGAGTCACAATCCAATTCTGGTAAGAACCATTGTAGATTGGCAATAAGAAAAGTGGATGTACTTATTGATGACTTAACACCAGCTTATAAAAAATAAACTTATGACTTCAAATCAGGAAAAAAACATCATAAACTCTTGGTTTCAAAATGCTAAACCATGGATATCTGCCGTTCAAAATGAAGAAATTGAAAGTAGAAAGCTGATCACCAACCAAGCTATAATTGATGTTATAGCTGAAAAGGCACCCAAAAATGTATTAGATGTAGGCTGTGGAGAAGGTTGGCTGTGCCGAGAAATTAATGCAATGGGTATACAAGCGCATGGAATAGATTTGGTGCCTGAACTCATCGCTGAAGCTCAATCTAAAGGTGGAGGCACTTTTCAGGTACTCACGTACAATGAATTGGCTCAAGGAGTTCTTAAAGAAAAATACGAGCTGGTGGTCTGTAACTTTTCACTTTTAGGAGAAGAATCAGTGGAACAAGCTTTTCAAGGAATGAAACACATTCTGGCTAACAATGGTCATTTCATCATCCAAACCATACATCCCATTGCGGGCTGTGGAGATGAAAAATATGAAGATGGTTGGCGAAAAGGGTCATGGAAAGGCTTTAGTAATGATTTTACCAATCCTGCCCCATGGTATTTTAGAACACAAGAAAATTGGCAAGCTCTTTTCCAAAAACATGAGATTCCACTCATTGAAATGATTGAACCCATTCATCCTCAAAGTGGAAATCATGCTTCTTTAATTCTTATAGGGAAACTCACAAAATAATATAGAGCTGAACACGGCTATCTTTCTGATCGACCTACAATAAATTGGCATGAAGTCTAGGCGTCATTTTTATCAACTGCTGCAACATATATCCTGCTAAAAAATGTCCTTCATCTGATAAACCAATAAAGGATAAACAATGATTACAATAAAGAGATACAATCAAGTCCTCCTATCTATTTTAGGAACAGTAGTATTAATTTTTGCGCTGTTAGGTGGAACAATGGTTCTTATTACCTTGTATCAAGAACTAAGATGGGAAGAATCGGTGGAAGAAGTTGGAATGATTTCTAATGAAAGAGTCGAAGAGATGGCTCAAGACAGTATTAGAAAACAACTCATTACCTTTAACAGGATTATACTTGTTGATACACTAAATGAAAAATACGTTCTTCCTGTAAGTCAAGCCAATCTAATTGAGGATGAATATTTTGATGATTCTGACCCTTTTGGTCTTACTAATATTTACACAGGAGGAAAGACAACGTATTATTCTAAGAGTAATGCGTATTGCAATTTGATGATTTATGATAAAAAGGCTAACACTTCAAAAAGTTTATTTCAAAAAAGAGTAAGTATCAATGAGTTCTACAGCATTGAAGTGGGTAAGGTCATCTATCTTGTCATGAGCACTACCAACAAGGATACAAATAAAGATGGGTATTTAAATTCTCAAGATTTACAGGAACTTGTCCTTTATAATATGGTCAATGGGCAATTGCTAGAAGTTCCTACAAAAGAAAAAGATTTCCTAAATCTTGAGCACTTATATCCCAGCAATGATTTCATTATTTTATATGGTATAGATAGAAATAAAGATGGCATCTACAATAGTAAAAGAGAGCCAAAGTTTTTTTATAAATTAAACTTTAACAATGGCAGCATAGATTTACTCATAGATGAAATGCAATTGATTGAATTACAAAATAGGTTGGAAGGAACAATACAATGACAAAGAAAAACAAACATACGTACAAGTTACTCCCACTTTTAATATTCTTTTTTTCAATCAGTTGCTCAAAAGATGTTGCGCCATCCAAATACCTAAGATGGGTAGGTGATTCTAAATTTGATGCAACAACTGATTCCGAGGCGTTTAAACCTTGTCGAGGAGATAAGAATGTGTTGCAATACTTTAATTTTAGTGATGGTTTGGTCTATGAAGGAGAAAAAAGAGCTATTGATAAACATTTTCAAGATAATTATCACCCGATTGATAATAATCAAACAGGCTGGATTCGAATCCGCTTCATTGTCAATTGTAAAGGTCAAACCGGAAGGTTTCGCCTTACTGCTTCAGATGAAAACTATCAGCCAACCACCTTTGATACTCAAATAACCGATCAGTTGTTGGCTTTGACAAAAGAATTGAACGGATGGGTGATTCAATCACAGAATAATATACCTAGAGATTATTACCAGTATCAATATTTTTCTCATGGCATTATTTCTTCAATGTTTCCTGCATTCATTTTGAAAATCAGATACTGGTAAA
>JBCBCD010001173.1:0-2387 GCA_038530915.1 Bacteroidota bacterium | reverse complement strand
AAAAGGATTGCGAACAAAGTGCTTCCATTCGTATAAAAATACACTCAATGCATTCATTACAATTGTATTTTTTTAGTTCCAAAAAACAAGAGCCCAAAAGTCAATGCTGTCCATAGTAAAAGTAGTCCTAAATCAGGTATATAATTTTTAAACAGACCAGTTACTGAACTGGGTTGATAATCAAAGTCTGCTACTGACTTATAGAATTCATTGTCAGCCTTCCAGCCCCAATCACCAGTTTTTGATCCACCAAAAGCATGTTTATCGTTCAGTGCTTTTATGAAGACTCTGCGGTAATCTTCCACTTGAACCAAAAAATCCTGATGATGTAGGTTGTCTCCGGAACTGAAACCCATACTGGCATTTTGTAAAGAAACAAATGGATTTAAGAGCCCCAACAACTGTAAGCTCTGTTTTTGTTGGGCAAAAACCTGACGCATATTTCCAAAATGCTTGTCCCATACTTTATTGCCATATTCTTCGTCTTCCTGCATGAGGATTCCATCCAGGTTGATAGGCAATTGATGAAGACTATCCACTCCATACTCAGCCAACACTCTATCTTCTATTGCTTTTTTGCGCTCATCTGCAGGATTGTGTCCATCTAATCCTTTTGAGCGATCTTCTTTCATGGCTGCCTGGAATTCATTTCTACTAGGCAATGGATGCCATTTTTCTACACTACTTAGGAATATATTGGGCAAGAAAACCGTCCAAAGCATCCATACGGCTAACATAGAAGTAAGAGCAACTGTAGCATTTTGCCAACGAGCAGAAAGGTAAACCGTCAAACCAGTAATGATGAAATAATACAGTGCATATGAAGTAAAAAAGAGTAAGGTCCTAGTGAAAACCTCACCATCAAGCGATTGTATATTCAGTAAACTATAAATAACTACCACCAAGGACAAAAGTAAAGCACCTACTAACCAGACTGACAATGTTTTTGCCAGAATCAGTTGGAAAGGGCGAGCACCTTGCATGATCAATAGCTTCATTCTGCCACTTTGCTTCTCATTACTTACAGAACTGAAAGCCAGAAATATCAATAGGAGAGGAACAATATATTTCAATAGCAATGAACTCTTCAGTTTACCAAACCTGGAAACAGCCTGCATCTGTGATGCTTCAGAATGTACCATTTCATTTTGCACATGCCCTTCTACTCTTAACACATTTCCCGTTACACTGCTAACTCCATCATCCAAGCTGCTCATTAGATTGGTAGGTTTAAAAACGTAAGTACCATAATGGGCGGCACTATGAGGATTCATAGCATCTATGCTTTCCCATTGTGCTCTTAAATGTTCCTTGGCTTCCTGGCTTGATTTTGCTTGTTTAGCATTTTCATAATTGCCTAAAAGAATAGAAGAAAGTAAGACTAAAACAAAACCAGCACTAATACTCAATAGCAGTTGAGTACGGCCCATATATTGCCATTCATTTTTAATTATTTGCCACATCTTAGTTTAGTTTTTCATGTATTCTAAATAGAGTGTTTCCAGTTCATTCGCACTTACATCTGCAGTATTAAGTTCTTTTACCAACTCGCCTTTTTTGAGAATACCAATGCGATCGCATACTTCTCTAACTCTGAAAATGTCGTGAGAGGCCATAAGAATACTTGCACCTTCGGCAGCCAGTTTTTTAAGCAAATCGGAAAGTTCATTGCTGGCAAGAGGATCTAGTCCACTAGCAGGTTCATCCAAAAGGTATACTTTCGCTTTTTTAGCATAAGCAATGGCAATGCCTACTTTTTGACGCATTCCCTTAGAGTATTCTGCTACTTTTTTGCCATGTGCTTCTGCTTGTAAACCACAGGTGCTTAAGAAATCTTGCAGTTCGCTCTTGTTGTATTTCAAGCCCGCTAAACGACAGAAGTAGTCTAAATTTTCTACGCCGGAGAGATAAGGATACAAATTAACATTTTCAGGAATATAACCAATAAGACTTCTTGCTTCTTGAGTCTTCTCGCTTACATCTAATTGGTTGATACTTGCTTTTCCGGAATCGGGCGTGAGGAAACCTAATAGAATATTGATGGTAGTAGATTTACCGGCGCCATTAGCTCCCAATAGACCCAGGATTTCACCTTCCTGTACCTGCAATGTCAGATTTTGAACCGCAACATTGCCTTTAAAAGCTTTATTCACGTTTTGTAGGTGGATCATCACTAATGTTTTTGTTGCTATAGTCTTTCAAAAATAGCAAATCTTTTTTATTGCAACACTGTTGCAAAAGCAAAAAGTAAAATCGATGCTGTTTAATTTTTAGTAAGAGCAAGAAACGGGTGGGATCATTTTTGACTTAATGGATATTTGTTGTGAGTAATTCATAAGTGGTGTGACAAAAATAAGTAGTGCTTTTGATCAAGCAAGTTTTTAATG
>JBCBCD010001172.1:0-2389 GCA_038530915.1 Bacteroidota bacterium | reverse complement strand
TTAAAAGATAAAGAATCAAGCTTAGCTAAAATCGATAAAAACCCTAAACTAAGATTGGTCACCCAAGACGAAGCGGAAAATAAATTTGAAGAAGCCAGCCCAGAGTCTTTTAAAGCTGTCAAAGCAAGTGAAGCGGAAAAAGCAAAAGCAGCAGCAGCAGCTAAAGAAAAAGAATTGTCTTATAGTGCTAAATTAAAATCAAAACCTAAAAGGCCAGGCAGAAGACCTCCTACTAGCCGTGGTAGAAGTACAAAAACTACAACTGAAAGCAAAAGTATAGATGATGATCTGAAATAGTCATTTTTTAGGTATTCCCCATTTTCCTTTCCGCCTGTCTTATGATCTTTTTAGCTTCAGGCCCTTTAATCGCTATTCCTTCCTCATTCAACCATACTATCGCTCCGGTTGGACAACGTTGAATTGGAATCTGTGTCTGATGCTCCAAGGAATAATCAATGACTGGTAAATTATTCTGGATATTTATCAAATCCCCTTTTGCATCCATGGCACATTTGCCACAGGCTGTACAAGCCACCTGGCAATCTTTTAAAATGTCATCTCCATGCTCTAGGTTTTTACAAGCCACCCACAATTGATGGCTTACCGGATGCAATGAGAACAATCCTTTAGGACATACTTCCACACAATCCCCACAGGCTGTACATTTATCTACATCTACAATAGGTAAGCCAAACTCATTCATTTGAATGGCATCAAAATCACAGACTACTTCACAATCGCCATGTCCTAAGCAGCCCCAAAAACAACCTTTCCCGCCACCAGAAACCAAAGCAGCTGCTCGACAGGATTCCAAACCTTGATATTGTGCTCTATTTCTGGCCACATTAGTACCACCCGCACAGGCTAATCTTGCCACAATTTTTTCTTCTGCTCCCAAGGATACACCCAAGAAATCAGCAATGGCCAAGCGGCCTTGTTCAGAACTTACCGTACACTTTCCCGGTAAAGTATCGCCTGAAACCAAGGCTTCAGCAAATGGTCTACAACCTGGATATCCACAAGCTCCACAATTGGCAAGAGGCAACATGTCTTCTACCTGATCTATACGTGGATCTTCATAGACGTACAATTTCTTATTGGCAGCTATCAACATAATTGCCAAAAGTAAGGTTAAACTACCCAATGTGGCCAATGCAATAATTACAGTCATCGTTTATATTTTATCCTATCTAATAAATCACCTCTGCCCATTTCTTACCAGCTACCAATTCCGCCTTTCTGGAAGTCCATTGTGTGACACCCAATATGTTTGAAAAGGCTTCGTTCAACATTTCATTGATCTTTTCATAGCCTGCTACATATACATGGGTATTGTTCTGTTTGAGCATATGTGAAATTTCAGCTGCTCTAGATTCAATGGCTTTATCCAAAGCGATAGGATCAGACCAATGTGGTCGTGGACTTAAAGCTTTGAAAGCTTCAAAAGTCTCTTCGTCATAATAATTGGTCAAGTCTCCGTCTTTATCATTGAGGTACAACAATTCCAAACCGGAGCGAGCACCATAAAACAATCGGATTTTACCTTTCCAGTCTTTGACTTCTTTGTAAATATGTTTAATAAAAGCTCGGAATGGAGCTATTCCAGTACCCATACCAATCAAAATGATGTTGGAGGTTTTATCTTCAGGCACTTTAAAAGGAAGGCCAAATGGTCCGGTAATGGTAATTTCATCACCTGCTTTTCGCTCACACAAATAATTGGAGGCAATGCCTTTTTGCAATTCTCCACTGAATTCGTCCACATAGTTGCATCTTTTTACCAACATGGTGATAAGCGGTTTTCCATTTGCTTTAGTTGGTAAATCTGCTACACTATACAAACGATGGTGTTGATCTACACCAAATTCATTTTTTGTTTTGATGAGTACACCAAAGCTTTGGTCAATCTCGCAATCAAAATTTTCATCCTGCACTTCCAAAAGGATTTCTCTGATTTCTTCCGTATCGGTTGGTGTCAATCTAGCTGTATTTTTGACTACGGCCTGATACTTAAGATCTGTATTGTAATCTGCTAAATTTGCCATGTCTGTATTTTTTTATATTGTTATGCTGTCATGTTGTTATGCTGTTATATTTTTTTTAGCTTACAGGAAGTACCACAACCGCAACTTCCGCAGGTAGATCTTCCTGCCATTACATCTTCATCATCGATGTGTTCTGCAAAGGTTTTTCCCCAAAGCGACTGAATAACATACCATCCAATCATCAGTCCCACTACCCCACCTATGCCTATTAATAATGAATTAATCATGTTGTAAATCCTTTATAATTATTGGGTACCCAAACCGGCAAATCCCATAAATGTCAATGATAAAATACCTGCTATCAATAAAGTCAATGCCGTTCCTTTTACCACTTTTGGCACTTC
>JBCBCD010001171.1:0-2391 GCA_038530915.1 Bacteroidota bacterium | reverse complement strand
ATGCAAGTTTTACCTTCATGTGCGCCACCTCCAATCAAGAAGTTGATGTATTTTGATTTTACTTCAAATTCAGCAGAAGTCAGCTTTCCTTGTGTTGCATCACCTTCATTAAATGAATTCACCAAAGCATTTCCATTAAAACCACTTACTGGGTTTTGTTTAGCTAAGGTTCCTTTTGCCGGTTGATTACCAAAGGCAGTACCTGCTACTTGCCATCCCTCATAAGTGCTTTCAAAATTTTCAAATAACTCCCCTCCTACTTTATCTGTGGACACTCTAACCAGTTTCTTTTCAAACTCGGGATCAAGTGTAAATCTTTCCCCATCAAAATCACCTATAAAATATTGAGTAGCAGAGCCCCCATTGGGTCCTCCAGGATTGATACTTACCAATAAAACCCATTTGTACTCCTCCGTTCCTTCTACTTTCATCTTAAATAAATCCGGACATTCCCATTTCCCTCCTTGAGAACCTATATCATACCCAAAATCACTCATTAACCTCCAATTTTTCAAATCTGGTGAACTGTAAAAACGGATGTGGTCAGGGCGAATACCTACATTATCTGTAGTTGCAGCAATACTCATGACCCAGGATGAAGTGGGTTGATGCCAAAATACTTTAGGATCACGAAAAGCCATTAAACCTTCATCAATAACAGGATTGCCTTCATATTTGGTCCAGGTACGCCCTTTATCGTTGCTATATGCGATACCTTGGCGCTGAGGAACTCCTTTTTCATCCTCAACCGCCAAGGTAAAAATGGCAACCATAGGAGCTTGTCCATCTTTCCCAAACCCACTTGTGTTATTCGTATCAATGACTGCACTTCCTGAAAAAATATACCCCAAGCTATCTGGATAAAGTCCAATAGGGAGATGTTCCCAATTGACTAAATCTTCACTCACAGCATGCCCCCAGTGCATGGGTCCCCATACAGTCCCATCAGGATAATATTGATAAAAAAGATGGTATTCTCCTTCATAATAAACCATTCCATTGGGATCGTTCATCCATTTGGACGGAGGCGTAAAATGATAAATGGGTCGGTGTTGTTCCATATTTTCATTCTTTGATTCTTCGGTTACGTCTGAGGAAGTAGTTGAATCTTGGCAGCTCCAAAAAAGAGCCAAAATTCCTAGTAAGAGCATATATTTTTTCATAGTGAGTTATTTGATATCAGTTTTCAAAGCCATAGATGGCATTATAATTTTACAAATTTCTTAAAGCCTATCTTTCCATCTCCGGTCATGATGGATACAACATAAGTCCCCTTTGGCAAGCCATCTTGTAGTTGAATTCCAATATTATTGCCTATTGGATCAGCCGGCTGTTGATGAATTGATAATCCATTAAGGTTGTACACATTGATTAAGAAAGGTCCTTTCATCGATTCGTCTATTGACAAAGTAAGTTGCCCTGCTGTAGGATTGGGAAATAATTCAATCTGAGAATCGTCTATAAATTCTGTAGTACTGGTGAAAAGTCCTCCAGGTATATCAGTGAATTCACAAGAAACGTCAGCAAAAGCATTGGATTTACTTCCAAGATTATAGCCACTAAATGATTTAACCAATACCTCTCCCGAAGCTGTAACTATGTCTACATTATTACTTGTACTGGAAGGATAAACTCTTGCTGAAAAGACAACCAACTGATCAATAAATACTTCCATGACCGATCGATCTAAAAAAACGCTCACATTCACATCTCCACTCGAATTGAATATATACTCCTGAAAACGAATATCTTCAACTGTTTGAAATTGTGACGATTGTCTACGGTCCAGACCAATTCTGTTATTGGCTTTATCAAGGATGATACTTGTTTTTTCTACCCCATTACTGGTTTTAAAAACTTCTAACTCGACTATTTCTGAAGTGGAAAAATTCAGATCAAACTCAAGCTCACACTGATTGCTCTGAAATTCAGTTAAGTTGTTGTTTGAATTGGCTTGCACCATTCTATTTTCAACCAATGTTGTATCCATTCTTAAACGACAAAGATTGGGATGCGGAATAGAAGCCAAAGTTTTTTTATCATCAAGAAGTCTTACCACTCTCGGTATACTGAAAGTGTGACGCCAACCTGCTGCAATCTGTAAAGCCACATCTCTATCATCAGGTATGATCCCAATATAAGTCCACCTGTCTTCTTCATCCTGACCAAAAGCCGGAGCTAAAAACTTTTCTGATAGTATTTCCAATCTTTGGGTTTGCATTTCGTAGGGTTCGAAATTAGCCCCATCAAACGTACCCGTCCAATAAATCACATCAGCAGGAGCACCAGCAAACTGTGGCGTTACTACAAAAGCATAATCATCATTTTCTATATTAAACATGGCAGGCATCTCCCAAAAGGTGCCGTGTTGTTCAAAATCTGAACTCTGAA
>JBCBCD010001170.1:0-2395 GCA_038530915.1 Bacteroidota bacterium | reverse complement strand
AAACCAGCAGCAGAACCCTGTATAGCCAACCAAACCCCCACTGCCAAGGTAGCTACCAACAAAACCATATTGATAACATTGTGCTTGGGAAGGGTAACCTGATTGTCCCAGACCAAGCCTTGTAGTTTTGCAAAAGCCAACATACTACCTGTAAAGGATACACCACCAATCAATAAAGCCAAAAGAATGATTACTAGCTGGCCAAGATCCATATCAGGATTGCCATTGTAAAGTGGTAATAATTCGGCCATGGCGAGTACGACAGCACAGGCTCCACCTAGACCATTGAACACAGAAACCAATTGTGGCATGGCAGTCATTTGTATTCTTTTTGCAGATGCAAAACCAACAGCTGTACCTACTACCATACCGCCTGCTATCCAACCATAATTATTAGCAGCAACAGCTGCAGGTCTGATCATCTCAGCCGGCATAATGATACTTGCAATAATTGCTATTCCCATACCTATACCCGCTAGAATATTTCCACGACGAGCTGTATCTGGCGAACTTAGTAAGCGCAATCCCCATACAAAAGCAATTGCACCAATAAGAAAACTTAGATTTATTATACTTTGATAAGCCATTATTTTTTACTTTTTCTTCTTTTTAAACATTTCCAACATACGATCCGTAACTGCAAACCCACCTACTACATTGGTCATCCCCAAGATGATACCAAGAAGGCCAAGAGATAAAGTGAGGTAGTCATCCGGTTGAGCCATTCTAATTAAGATAATGGCACCGATAATAACGACTCCACTAATGGCATTGGCACCAGACATCAAAGGAGTATGCAAAACGGTAGGAACTTTAGAAATTACCTCAAAACCCAATATGATGGTAAAGATTAAGAGGTAGATCAACATTAAGTTGGTATTGAAAAATTGAAGTACAGTTTCCATAGTTTATGATTGTTCAGCTTCTTTTTCAGCAGTGATTAATGAGGAGGATACGATTTCGTTATCCATATCAATGTGTAGAGCACCTTCTTTGACTAGTATTTTTACAAAATTCAAAACGTTGGTGCTGTATAAAAGACTTGCATCTTGAGGCATCTTATCTGATAAATGAGAGTTACCCACTATGGTGACGCCATTGTGATTGACGACTTCATTGTCTTTAGAGAGTTCGCAATTGCCACCTGTAGAAGCTGCCAAGTCTACAATTACCGATCCGGGCTTCATCATAGCTACAGTAGTGGAAGGAACCAATAAAGGTGCCTTACGACCTCTTACCTGAGCAGTAGTAATGATAACATCGGCTTTCATTGCGCGATTTTGAACTTCCTCTCTTTGTCGCCTTAGGTAATCTTCAGATTGTTGTACGGCATAACCACCTGCTCCTGTATCATCTGCAGCACCTTCAACCTCTACAAATTTTGCACCCAAACTCAGAACTTCTTCTTTTGCAGCTGCGCGAGTATCAAATGCTTCTACCATCGCCCCTAAGCGCCTGGCAGTTGCTATGGCTTGAAGACCTGCAACACCTGCTCCCAATACTAAAACTCTGGAAGGTTTTACACTACCGGCAGCTGTAATCAACATAGGGAAATAACGAGGAATGTGGCTAGCTGCTTCTAAAACGGATCGATAACCAGATACAGAAGCCATAGAAGATAAAACATCCATACTTTGTGCTAAAGTCGTACGAGGAATCATATCCATGCTAAAGGCATGCAACCCTAAGGCTTTCAATTGATCTATAATCTCAGGTTGGTTGTAAGGTTCGAATTGAGCAATAAGGTGCTTCCCTTTGGGAACATTTTTCAATTCTGCTTCTTCAAGAGGAGCAATGCTTACGATTACATCGGCTTGCTCTATTACCGTTTTTCGATCATGTAGGCTTGCACCTTTGTCTTGGTAAGTTTGATTGCTATGAAAGGCATTGATACCTGCGTCTTTCTCGAGCAACACTTCTATTCCAAGCGCATCTAATTTAGGAATAGATTCAGGAACCACCGCAACTCGTTTAAAGTGGTTTTCTTTAAGTACACCTAGTTTCATATTAAAGTGTGCTGTTGATGAATTATTCTAAAGCTTTATTATTTGCATAAAACTGTAGCATATTTCAATATTAAAAGAATTGTTTTTCGTCCTGTACAAAATAAAAATTGCCAATGAACCCACTGTCCATTGGCAAAGTAATAAAATATATAGATAGATTAGAGTGTATACACCCTAAATTATTTTGCAACCTTTAGCTTGTCAGCGTATTTCTTACGCACCTTATTAACCTTAGGACTAATGACAAACGTGCAATATGGATTTCTGTTTCCCACAGTATTGTAATAATCCTGATGATACTCCTCTCCAATGAAGAATTCTTCTAAAGGTGACAGTTCAGTGACGATGGGATTGTCCCAAATTTGAGTAGCTACGTAGCTACTCAAATT
>JBCBCD010001169.1:0-2395 GCA_038530915.1 Bacteroidota bacterium | reverse complement strand
GTGGTATAAAGCCAAGCAGGTCGATCCTGATGTTACTTTGGAAGCCAATAAATGGATCAATAGGTACTCTCGTTTTATGCCTAAAAGAGAAGATGTATTTATTCGCAACCTGAAGTCTGGCGATTCCTTCTTTGTCGGATGTTGGATACAAAGATCTACCAGAATTCGTACAGCCGATTAATAGTCTAAGGTCGAATGTCTAAGATCTCAATAGCTTTAGACATTCGACCTGAGACCAAAACTAATCCTGCAACTTACTTCCATAAGCCAAATCTCCCGCATCTCCCAGACCAGGTACTATATAAGATTTAGCAGTTAGTTCATCATCTATTGCTCCTACCCAAAGATGAACATTGGGATGTACTCTTGTAATGTGTTCTACTCCGGCAGCAGAAGCAATGGTCGTAACAAAATGTACTGCTTTTGGGGTACCATATTTACTCAATTCCCTAAAAGAAAGATCCATGGATGCACCAGTGGCCAACATAGGATCTGACAAAATAAGTATACAATCATTTAAATCCGGGCAGGAAATATATTCCAAAGATATTTCGAAAGAACCATCCTTATGATGTTTCCGATAAGCAGAAACAAAGGCATTATCTGCTTTATCAAATATATTGAGTAAACCATTGTGTAGAGGAAGCCCTGCTCTTAGAATAGTAGCCAGAACTATATGTTCATTGCACAACATCACTTCAGCTGTACCTAAGGGGGTATCTACCATGGTATTTTCATATTCTAACTGCTTACTTATTTCATAAGCCATGATCTCACCCACTCTTTCCATATTTCGTCTGAAACGCATTCTATCCTTTTGTTCGTCAATGCTACGCATTTGAGCTAAAAAATGATTGACTATGGAAGATTGTTCGCTGAGATTAACTAGCATATTCTGTCTTTTTTTCAAATTAGTAAAAAACAACTTAGTTTTACTTATATCGCTGCTTCAATTATTTTTTCATAAATGGGTTGATATTTCTCCCAGCCATCAATATAGGAAAATGAGCTATTATGCCACAATGTTGTGAATGTACCGTCTACTTTTCTTACCGCATTGATTAATGGAAGAACTGTAGCTACTACTTTTTCAGCTGGTATCTTCATGTAATTCTTTAGTGTGGCATCCATGACCTGAAAGGGATGAATAATTAGAGAAGTTATTGATTCTGAAGGTAAATCATACCATGGAAAAGGAGAAGCAAGACTTGCTCGAAAGCCTATTTGGTCTGCATATCCCATGCTATAATCCTTTTGAATGCCCATTTGTATTAAGTTTTGATAGGTAGTGGGAAATTCAAGTTTTAAAAAATGTTGTCGACTCTTATGAATGGGTTTATTGGTAATGGATTGCAAGAGCTCAATTTCAGCCTTCAAAGTGTTTGTGCTTTTATGGCTGGCATAAGAAGGATGTATATCAACCTCATGCAATTCACTCATTTGTTTTATCAATGATTGCAATTGGGGATTTTGTGGTGAGATGGCCTTATCGTATTTTCCTCTTTTAGCCAATAAAAAAAAATACTGAGGATGCAGTTTGTATTTCTTATGTAACTCATCTAGAAAAGCATAGGTGTCGAATGGATCATTTTGAACCCCTTGTATTACTTTTAATCGATGTAAAAAATGTTTTAGCTGACCACTAAGCAACTGTTTTCCCCCACTTACTAGATGTCGGACTAACGAACGATTTTTATAAGCCCAGGCAATGTCAATATCATAGGTAGGTTGGTAAGAATATTTCTTTTCAGGAAAATGACTGGCTGGAAATCTTTCTTGCAAAAGTCTTTTCAATTCTATTGCCCATTGATTGATCAGTGGTTGATCAATGAAATCAAATTGAGCAGCATAGCTATATTTAGAAATAAATCTGTTGTGTATATCGTAGTGAGTGCCAGGTCGATTGTACTCTTCATACCTGCTAGCCAAAAAAAAGGTGAGAGCAAATGGATCAAAAGGGAGTGTGGCATTAACTTTTTGTGTAAAGAATGCGGCTTTTAGGTCATTTACGAGTGTGAAATTAATCTTTAAAGTATGAATTCCTGTTTCAAAAATTAGAGGATGAGGTGAAATCCATACTTCGTTGGATAAAATTTCTTGTGAAGAATAATTAATTTTTAAGCCATCAAATGCACTGTAAACGCTTGTATCCTGTGTGATTTCATAAGGGATCGTTAAAATTTTTTCAAACAATAGACAAGCTGCATATTCAAGTCGAGAACTTTTTTGTCGGCAATAAATTATAATAGTAGTATTTTGAGAAACGGACTTGTTTTGCGCGATTTTGATCGGCATATTGTTTTATAATTTGTTAAATTTAGTCAAGGATAAATTTATCTACGCTTTTATAGCTTTTGAAGTAGAGTTTGGTTGAAGTTCAAAGATAAATTTTACC
>JBCBCD010001168.1:0-2400 GCA_038530915.1 Bacteroidota bacterium | reverse complement strand
AGAAACCCAATCTCGTGTATCGGAATATATTCCGATACACGAGATTGGGTTTCTTACCCTCTGTTTTATTAGGAGCATTACTGTTTGGCTTTGTTCATTTATACCAAGGGAGTGAATTCAATGAAATAGTAGGAATTTTTTTAGTCACTTTTTTGGGTGGTATTTTGTTTGCATGGTTGTATGCCGAATGGAATTACAATTTATGGGTTCCGATCTTCTTGCATATGTTTATGAATCTGGCGTGGGAACTATTCTCTGTAAGTAGTAATGCATTAGGAGGGACTTACTCAAATATCTTCCGTGCAGCCACCATTTTCCTTGCTATTGTATTAACATTAATGTACAAAAAGAGAAGAGGAGAAGTTATACTAATAAACAAATCAACAATATTTATGAAAAAGAAATCCTCTAATGAGATCCAGGTATTTCCATAATAAATTACCCATTCATCCCAAAAATTGATATACTCGCCACAAAGCATTGATCTTCAGTGCACGATAAATTTTAAACATACTCTTTCTCAACTCATTTAAACCAAAAAATAATGAAGTTTTTTTTTGAAAACAGTGGTCTGGCCTTAGGACTCTTTCTTTTAATATTTTTGTCCAGTTGTAATGTCCAAAGTGAAAAGACACCACTTAGCACAACGACCAAATCAGAAATTATTTTGACCGAAGAAGGTTATCAACTCTTGTTGGATGGAGAGCCTTTCTACATTAAGGGAGCTGGGTTAGGTGGCAATGGTAGTATTGAATCATTAGCTAAGCATGGAGCGAATGCTTCAAGGACATGGAGTACTGAAAAAGGCAGAGAAGTTTTAGATAAAGCTCATGAATTGGGTTTAAAAGTAATGATGGGCATTTGGGTGGGCTTGGAGCGTCATGGCTTTGATTATAATGATGAAAAAGCAGTAAAACAACAGTTAGAAAGTATTCGTGAGAAAGTACTTGCATTGAAAGATCATCCGGCATTGATGATATGGGGGATTGGAAATGAAATGAATCACCAATCCGGAAATCCTAAAGTTTGGGATGCGGTAAATGACATATCCAAAATGATCCACGAAGTAGATCCTTATCACCTAACGACCACTTGCTTAGCCGGAATTGGGAAGAGAGAGGTAGATTTGGTTTTAGGTCGATCCTCTGATCTGGATTTTTTAAGCATTCAATTGTATGGACCAATGGACATACTACCCAAATTAATTGAAGAGTCTGGATATGATGGACCTTTGTTGGTTACAGAATGGGGAGCCACGGGTTATTGGGAAGTGGGTAAAACAGAATGGAATGCTCCTTTAGAAAACAATAGCTCCTTAAAAGCAGATCTCTACCTAAGTAGGTACCAAAATTCTATTGAATCTCAATCTCAACAAATAATAGGGTCTTTCGTCTTCCTATGGGGCCAAAAGCAAGAAAGAACACCTACTTGGTTTGGGATGTTTATGCCAGATGGTAATGAAACGGAATCTGTGGATATGATGCATTATGCATGGAATGGTGAATGGCCCGAAAACCGATCTCCCAGGTTGAATGACTTTACACTGAATGATCAAAGAGCAGTCGATAACATAAAGCTAAAAGCAGGCAATGATTATTCAGCTAATGTTGAGGTAACTGATCCTGATAACGACACATTGAGTTATCGTTGGGAAATCATGAGAGAAAGCAACTCTCAGAATACGGGCGGAGATGCAGAATATGTTCCACCAGTTATCAATAACGCCTTTATTGAAAATGGGGCTAGTACAAGCACTTTTAAAGCTCCTGATCAAGAGGGGGCCTATCGTTTATTCATTTACGTAGAAGATGGTAACTTTCATACAGCTCATGCTAACATACCTTTTTGGGTGGAAGGCAGTAATTGAGCAATGGAAAACAGATATTTATACGCTGTAGTTTGGTTTGATAGAAAAAAACAGCTACCTCAACTAAATGAATATTTCCCTAAATGCAAATTGAATTACAATGGTTGAAATTAAAACACTATCAAAAATAAGCAGTCCGGAATTACTAGATTGCTTCAATTTAGCATTCTCAGATTATTTGATACCAATGAAGTTGACCCTGGAGCAACTCGAAACTAAATTAAAGACAGAAAACATCAATAGAGAAGTCTCGGTTGGAGCTTTTAAAGAAAAGAAGCTTGTCGGTTTTGTACTGCATGGAGATAGAAATTTTGGAAAAATACGAAGAGCTTACAATGGAGGTACAGGCGTAATCCCGGCTGAAAGAGGTCATGGATTAACCAAAAGAATGTATGACTTTATACTACCAATACTTGAGTCAAATGCATTTGAAGAAGTAGTGTTAGAAGTTATCTCTAATAACATTCCAGCTATTAAATCTTATCAAAAGATAGGATTCAAACCAATAAGAAACTTAAGCTGCTATAAAGGGG
>JBCBCD010001167.1:0-2403 GCA_038530915.1 Bacteroidota bacterium | reverse complement strand
GATGGGCGGACCCAAAATTTTGCTCAGCAGACGCCAAGGCTTCCTCCAACAAACCCGCCGCTTCTGCATAGCGACCCAAAGCCTTATAGACCAGTGCCAAATTAGATTGAGTTGTAGCCACATAAGCATGCTCCTCACCTAAAGCTTTTTTATATGAGAGAACTGCTTTTTCCAGCAAGCTGGCCGCTTCTGCATAGCGACCCAAATCCTTATAGACCAGCGCCAAATTAGATTGTACGCGTGCAATATCTTCGGTTACTCCTTCTTGTTCATACCAGCTTAATGCATCTTCTCTTACGCTCAATGCATCCTGATAACGTCCTTTTTCTTTGTATACTCCCCCTAGATTATCTTTTATTGAAGCCAGAGTAGCATTATTCACATCACCATAAAGCTTCAACAAGCGCTCAGCAAAAGGAATATATGGGAATTTTTCAATAGGATTGTCTTTTGTGTCATCAATTCTTAAGAGGTCCGTGACTTTTTCAAAAATAGTTACTAATGAATCAAAAGTAGGTTCAAGTTGATTCCAAACGGCCTCCTGTATGGCACGATGCATTTTGTAGGCTTCTTCAGAGGTTGTTTCCTTTTCTTCCGTATAACTCTCTTCGTAAATCAACCAGCCCTTTTCCTGTATTTGAGTCAGGGTATCCACCAAATCGTCCCATTTTTCTTCCTCTTCCGGGTCGATATTCAGCAAATAGCTGATACCCGATAATGGAATAAAGATAGGAGGCAATACTGTTAGTTTTTGCAGGAGTTCTTTTTCTTGCGCGTCTAGCTCTCCAATATCAAACACCAACTGCATAAACTGTATGATTTTCTCAAGCTTGCGATCCGGATCACGGATGAGTTTGATGTCGCTGGCTTTCTTACCGAGGGCCAAGCCTCTTTCTTCCAGTAGTGCTTTCAAACGCTTTAAGCTGATCTTGCGCCTATTGGCCGTTTTTGAAAAAAGCTCTATGGTCAAGGTATGGTAGTCAATGCCTTCCAATATATCATTGATAATATCATCATTTTTCTCCCTTTTGTAATGCGTATAAAAAAGCTCTCGGGCTTTGTCTTTTTCCAAAAAGCCCAATCTCATCAAAGAGAAATAGCTGGTCATTTCTTGTCTGGCCGTCAGCAAAACGTGGGCGTTGGGGGCCTTGGGCAATAAGCTGGCTATCGCTTCCACCTGCTCGTCTGTATTGTCAATGATCAACAACAAATTGCCTTCCAGCTTCGTCAATGCAAATAAAATAGAGCTTACATCTTTAGCCGGGTCTTGGGTAGCTTGAAATTTCAGGGCTTCATTCAAAGCGGAGTTGGAGGTCAGATCCGTACTCAGCTCACCCAACTGATCGATCCATACGATGTAGTCGTACTCCTTTTGAAATTGATTGGTGTATTCTATGGCCAGGCGGGTTTTTCCCAGTCCGCCCATGCCGCAAAGTAAAACCGGTGTATGGGAGGTCGTTAGCTTCTTACGCAATGCATTGAGCTCATCTGCTCTACCGATTATCTTTTCTGCTGGTGTTGGGAAAGGCGTGTAGAAGTTGGGGATGGCTTTGTTGCTGTTGGTTTCGATGTTGGCCGAGCCTTGGAAAGTGGCGGCGTTTACTTCTTTTTTGGTTTGAGTTGGGATTTTCCAATTGAGGATATTTGAGTTTTCTTCCTTCACATAGAGCCCCCATTCAAATTGTTGAGTAGCTTGATCGGGCAGGAGGATGCCCCTATAGTTAACCAGTGTTTCCTTTTCTTCATTATTCACAAATGCTTTGGCTGCATTGAAGGCGTCGTCTATGCTTTTCCCTGCATTTAAGGCCTTGTAAAACTGAGTGGCCAAGTCGATGGCTCTTTGGTCACTGATCTTAGCAGATGTAGCGATGACAGCAGGTACTCCTTTGTCAAAAAGAGTTTTTACCAGTCCAACATTTTGGCAACCATTGAGGAAAACCAGTTTGAGGTTTTTCTCTTGTCCAATAAGTTCTGCCAGGTTTTGACCTTTCAATTTGGTGTCTTTAAGGTCCAAGCCATTGCGATCAGAGTGCCCTCCATAATGGAAAATGGCAATGTCATTGTGAAAGCGATTGAATTTATCCCAAATATCTTCTTTGGTGGTAATGGGATTGAGATGGAAAGTCAGTCTGCCTTTATCGTTGGCATTTTCCAAAGCATGTTCCACTTTTTTCCATTCTTCATCAAGTTTCAAGCTTTGAAGATCATCATTAGCGAAAGTGAATAAGAAAACGGGTTTGTTAGACATGCTCGAAAAGTTTGAGGTTAAATCTTATTAAATGTAGTACTTTTTGGAGATATGGAGCAAGTTTGGTAATGAGAAAAGGGAAAAATCAGTGTAATGGTATGGTAGAAAATGCTACAAAAAATTTGGAGTGGACTGATCACCTCACGGCGTGAGGT
>JBCBCD010001166.1:0-2403 GCA_038530915.1 Bacteroidota bacterium | reverse complement strand
CTAAAAAATTCCCTCGATCAAAAAAAGCAATCTAATATTGCTCGAGTACTTAAAACTAAAAGAATAATCTTTCGATTTTGATGGAATCTTTTGCCTCAATACTGCGTTAAAAAGCCTCACCATAGCTAGGCTATTCCTGCATTTTTTGCCTTGCCTTGAGACAAAATCTTCTCGATCAAAATGCAAAACTTATTTTTTTAGTTTTACTAAGTATGAAATCTGGTCATGATTATTGAGAAAATAAACAACTTGATTATCTTAATAGTTGTTCTCTATCGCTCAAGAGAATTGATGGATTCATTTTATAGCACCTGAGCTGAAAGAAAATGAATCTAACATATTTATGATCTCTATTAATTGTGTAATGTATGAAGAAAATTTATGTTGCTGCCACCGGTCAGCATGTAGGTAAAACCACCTCCACTTTAGGGCTAGTTGCCAACCTAAAAGAAATGGGCTTACACACAGGTTATTGTAAACCAGTCGGTCAAAAATACCTTTCTGTAAATGGCATGATAGCAGATAAAGATGCCGTACTTTTTTCTGAAGCTATCGGATTTGAAATGAAACCGGAATGGCACAGTCCGGTTATCATTGCAAAAGGGGTTACTAAACAATACATAGAAAATCCTGACAAATTTGATTTTGACAATAAAGTCAGACAAGCTGCTGAAGTATTAAATGAGCAGTATGATGTGGTTGTTTACGAAGGGACAGGCCATCCGGGTGTAGGAGCTGTATGTGATATATCCAATGCCAAAGTAGCCAAAATGCTAGGGGCGAGCGTAGTGATGATAGTGGAGGGTGGAATAGGAAGAACCATAGACAAACTTATGATGAGTACTGCTTTATTCCGTGAGCAAAATGTACCTATCATGGGTGTTATCGTAAATAAAGTAAAGCCTGAAAAAATTGAGGAGCTGAAATATTACCTAAATAAAAAGCTCAATGTAATGGGAATTCCACTTCTGGGTATTCTCCCTTACGATGCTTCTCTTTCATTTCCTATCATGGAAACCATCAAGAGAGCGGTTGGTGGAAACATCATTTTAAACCAGGATAGAATTGGCAACCGAATTGAAGATATTGTGGCGGGTTCACTGGTGGATACAGAAGAATTCAGTACGTTCCAAAATGTTCTTCTCGTAGCCAGCATTAAGCGATTAAATGATGCCATAGAAAAAATTGAGCACATTACCAGAGTTAAAAACCTGAGTAATTCGCCACTTTCCGGTGTAATTGTCACAGGTGATGGGCGACATGCTAAATGGTACGATGAAGCCGACTTGAATCATCCTCATTTTCAGAAATGTAAGATTCCTGTTATCTCTACGAAACTGGATACTTATGGCTCAGTGGTTAAAATTTCAAGGATAGAGGTAAAAATCAATACCAAGACCCCTTGGAAAGTAAAACGCGCTGTCGAACTCATCAAAGAACATCTTGATTTTAAGCTCTTTCTTAAAAGACTTGATTTAACGATTCCATCCATCAATAATAATTGGTAGAATATCAACTGTGCCGTGGCCTTAAAAGAGTTCCTCGGCACTGTCTATTTTTTATTCCAATTATTTAAACTATTCTTTACATTTGCAGTTTGTAACATACTTGATAGAAGCGCATGGATAGTATGTTTTTCAAATATATAATTGAATCAGAAATAGAATCTTTATGTTAACTGCAATTTCTCCTATAGATGGCAGATATGCCAGTAAAACAGAACCTCTACAAGAATACTTTTCGGAGTTTGCATTAATAAAATACAGAGTATTCATAGAAATAGAATACTTCATTGCATTGTGTGAAATCCCACTACCACAACTTTCAGATTTTGATCCCTTGCATTTTGCTGACTTGAGAAGAATTATCAATAGGCTGGATGAAAATGAAGCGGCAAAGATCAAAGCAATAGAACGTACTACCAATCATGATGTAAAAGCCGTTGAGTACTATTTAAAGGATCAATTTGATGAGTTGGGTTTTGGCAAATACAAGGAGTTTATCCATTTTGGTCTTACTTCTCAGGATATCAACAATACCGCTATACCATTGTCATTAAAACATGCCATCGATCATGTTTTATTGCCTAATCTTGAACAGGTGCATGACAAAATTTGCTACATCATCAATCAATGGAAAGATGTTCCTATGTTGTCCAGAACTCATGGGCAACCAGCCTCTCCTACATTGGTAGGTAAAGAAATGAAGGTGTTCATTGCAAGAATAAAGGAACAGGTACGTCAGTTGGAAAATGTGCCGATCAGAGCAAAATTAGGTGGAGCAACTGGTAGCTTCAATGCACATGTAGTTGCTTATCCAACGATTGACTGGCATAGTTTTGCCAATGATTTCATTGAAGATCGCCTCGAACTAAGTCGTGCTTATCCAACTACTCAAATCGAG
>JBCBCD010001165.1:0-2404 GCA_038530915.1 Bacteroidota bacterium | reverse complement strand
ATTTTCCTTAAGTTCTTCTTCAAATTCCCAAAAGCCTTTATCACCAAACTTAAAGTCAAACTGATCATCCTCTGTTCCTCCTCTATCAATATCTTTTTCAAAACTCAGTTGGTGAACCATGTAAATGGGAAAATCCTCATATAAGTCATCCGTTAGAAAATAGAGTTCTTTTAAATGATCTTGATCCAATTCATTTTTTGAATGATAGTATACCTTATATTCTTCATCATACCAGTTGTCACCGGAAAGAAAAAGCTGTAGCATTCCATCTTTTGGAAAACCCTCAAGAACAGGTACTTCTTCAAAGTTAATTTGAGCGGCCAAAACCATAGGTGTACCCTCAGAATCGACAGGGTAGTCTTTTGTTTTTGGAAAAAAAGGCAACCCAAGAAACTTACTGGTGGTTAAACTCAGTTCATCCTTTAAAGATGAATCAGTTATTGGAGTAGCAGTTACCCTAACACATTCCCGCTCATAGTCCTTCAGTGCCGCTTCATACTTCTTCAAAAAATCCGGAATCATTATTTACATTTTGATGAGCAATATTAATATTACCAACAACCAACAACCAACAACCAACAACCAACAACCAACAACCAACAACCTATGAAATAGCTCCCACAATCAAATACAACACAGCGGTCGTCACTCCAACCACCAAAGCATAAGGCAGCTGAGTTTTCACATGATCAATATGATCACTGGCCGATGCCATGGATGAGAGAATACTCGTATCCGATATAGGCGAACAATGATCTCCAAATACACCGCCACCCAGGGCTGCTGCTATGGTTAGGTATACATTGGCTTCCATATTTTGAGCCATAGGTACTGCAATGGCAATCATAATGGCAAAAGTACCCCAGGAAGTACCGGTAGAAAAGGCGATAAAACAACTCACCAGGAATACAATAAATGGAACCAACTTTGGTGATAACCAGGCTTTGGCAACATCAGCTACGTATTGGCCGGTACCCAATTCCTTACAGACTGCACCTATCGCAAAGGCCATAAGCATTAAAAGAGCAAGCGGCATTAAGCCTGAAATCCCTTTTAAGGTCAGTTCAACCATCTCTTTGACTTTCATAATGCCTTGGAAACTATAAAGTGCAAATGAAAATAATATGGCTGCAATAACCGCTACCAATACAGAAGTAGAACCTGATCCCTTACCAATAGCATAAAACGCTTTTTCTCCAAAGCCTGCATCCGGCATATCAGTCATCGCTGCTCCCCAGCCTGTGTACATAAGCATAATAGGCATTAAGAATACCATAATAGCAATGGGGATAACCATATTGTAGGCTTTAGGTTTTACCCCTTCAACGATAGGAACATCAGTTAATTCATCAGCAATCATAGGTACTGCATCATCGGCCATGACTTTTCCTTCTTCTCTTGCTCTTTTTTCTGCTTTGGCCATGGGGCCAAAATCTCTTTGTGAAAGAATAATGAAAAGCACAAAAAGGAGTGCCAGCATGGGGTAAAAATTATAGACCAATGCATTTATCATAACAGCAAATGGGTTGTCAAACCCCTGTGCTAGTAATAAGGCCATAATAAATGCTCCCCAACCATTAAATGGAATGAGAATACTTGCTGGTGCAGAACTTGAATCCGCTATATAGGCTAATTTTTCCCTTGGTATTTTCAATCGATCAAAAATGGGTCGATATAAAGTACCTACTGTCAAAACAGAAATACTGGTTTCCACAAATATGACCATCCCCGTTAACCAGGCCATCAATTGTACGATGACTCTATTGCTACCTTCTTTACGGGCTTCATATTTTACCAGTATCTTATTGATCCAACCAATAAAGCCTTCCACACCTCCTGAGCGTTGGATGAATATGATCAAGGCACCTACCAAGGCACAAAAGAAAATCGTACGGGTATTGCCATCATCTTTGAAAACATCAACCAAAGCTTGTACTGTATTCAGCGTTCCTTCAAAAAGCACTTCCAATGGCATTACAATACCTTCTGCAAAAGTGGTATCTTTTGTTGCTTCACCAAATTCACTTAACTTCTCAATCCCATGATACTGAAAAAAAGTAACGACTAACCAACCCAACCAGATACCAAAGATGAGTGATAGAAATACCTGTTTGGTCCTGATAGCAAGTACAATTGCAATAACAGGTGGTAATAGAGATAGGAATCCGAAATACATAATGTTTGTTTGTTTTTTGGTAAATAGTTACCAAAACTAAATTAGGTAATTGAGCTTGAATTTTGCTCATAACTAAAGTCTTCTGTGTAGGGTGTAGAGGCCCTCTACACCCTACACCCTACACAAAAACGGCTTTATAGACACATTATATGAATCACTTACTTACAAGTTATTTCTAATCCGGTAAAAGAGCAAATGCAAGCGACTTTGGAATGGATTAGAGATAAC
>JBCBCD010001164.1:0-2406 GCA_038530915.1 Bacteroidota bacterium | reverse complement strand
AAAATCTTCCTAGCCATCACCCCTCGGCGTGAGGTGATGACTCGACTGTAAAAATGTTGTAGTAAATTTGTGTGTGTTAGTCAGTTAGTTAGTTATTTATTCAGCTCGATTATTTGATTAAAACCATCTTTTTGGTTGCCGAGAAGTTAGCTGTTTTCAATTGATAATAAAGTAATCCTGTTGTACCCAGTTGATTCGCATCTATATTTAAAGTGTTGTAACCCGCAGGATAATTTTCCTGATTGGAGAACAACAATTTACCACTAGCATCGAATACATTAAATTGTACTTCTGTTTGAGCTGGAAGATCAAAACCTATTGTCGTTTGATCATTAAATGGATTAGGTTGATTTTGATACAAGTTGAATCCATTTTCACTCAAAGTAACATTTCCATTATTCTTGAATTCAAGTTTAACATTGCTTGTCTGTTCATTTACATCGTAAGCTTCTGCTCTTGCTAATCTTGAACTCAAGCGAAGTACCTCGCTAATTTTAAAATCTTCATAAGCCTCAAATGTAAGTGTAAAGAGTTCTTGATTTTTATTAAAACTCACTGCACTTGGAGTAAACCAGTTGGTCATTAATAAGCCTTGATCAATCTTGCTCAAGCCAAAGTTTTCCATCGTCAAACCTTCTAAGTCTCCCAATTCGATACTCAGCAAGGACATTTTTTCCGGATCAAAATCTAATGTAAATTGATAGCCTAAGTATTCTTTAAGTTCAGCCCCTGTTAAGGTAACTTCAAAAGTACTTCCTCTGCTTACATTTGCATCTTCAGTACTAATCAACATGGGTTCTTGTACGTTGTGTCGATCAAAGTTCAGCAAGCTATTAGGAGTAGCTGATCCATTTACATCGCCTACTTTCACTCCAATAAAGTCCATGTGCATTTCGTCTCCACTCAATCCATAAATGGTCTTTTGAGTGGGATATTCTGAACTCAATGGATTCTTGAAGTCTTCGAATACATAATCTGCATCAATAAATCTCCATGATTTCTGGTTATTGGGTAAATTATCTGCTAGGTTAAGGATCAGTTTTCTCAATCTAATTAAGTCCAATGTAGATACTGAGCCATTGCCATCTACATCACCGGCAACCCATTTGTATGGCGAATCAAAAGGACGTGTACCTGCTATGTGTTTTGCCAAAACAACCAAGTCCAAGGTGGAAATTCCAGCTAATACATCATCATCTTTTTCAGGTCGCACTACATAGTTCTTACCAAAAGCCATCTGATAGAAAGCATACTCTCCATCTACACCTGTTTCAAATTCAAAAGGACTATCACTCTTTACATTGACCATTACCCCTTCTACCGTATTTCCATCTTCTGTAAGAATTCCTCCTGCAATTACACCTTCTTCCTCTGGTGTTGGTGCATCATTACCATTTTGACTAGTAGAATTGTTTGGACATACATTTTCATCATCGTTGATTCCAATTTGAGTAACGCAAAGTGAAGAGTTGCCATTTGAATCAGTAGACCAGATTTCAACTGTTTTTCTTCCCAAGTCATCACAATCAAAGTTCATGGTTAAATCTTCGGGTACACTTTCTACAGCACCTGCTTCTGCAATCGTAAATGTCAATTCATTGAAAGGAGTACAGTTATCAGTAGCTTGTAGTACAACATCTGCTGCATCGACAGTAACACCTATCACTCCATTCACTTCTTCCATATCTACAGAATAGTTCACTTTACATCTTATCTCAGGTGCTGTTCTATCTTCAACGGTAATTGTCATTATACGCTTTGTAACATTTCCACATTGATCAACAGCAGTAAATTCTATTTCTGTTGTACCTACCGGATATATTCCACTTGCATTTGCCCCTCTCGTTTCAGCAAAAGGAGAATCTGTCGAGATAGTCGTACCAGTGTAACAATCTTCATCGAATGCATCGGGTAAAGTCACTTCTACAGATCCACAATCATTGGTAACAGCTACAACTGTATCATTGGGAATAATCAATGTTGGCGGTATGATATCTGATACTTTAATCGTTTGATTTCTTCTGAAAACTCCACCGGCTTGTGGGTTTCTAGCATCATATGTACATAAATCAGTAACTGTCCAGGTACGAATTATTTTATAACAACTTACACCATCGTTAAACTGATATACCTGATCTTCGTAGCCAATACTCAAATCTGCACATGACTCATCATTAAATCGAGGTTCTCTAAAGTTCAAAGGTAAATCAGCAGGCCTTGTTTGAGACAGACAATTGGTCGTTTGAATATCTGCCGGCCAGATGATTTGATCTTCGTTAAATGGCTCTTTATTAGCTACTGATTTGTTTGGAAATGAAGCTACTACTATTCAGCGTATTACAGTTGCTAATAAATCAGTAGCTGTAAATATTCTTTCAATATATCCTGTACCACAATCGTTCAATT
>JBCBCD010001163.1:0-2406 GCA_038530915.1 Bacteroidota bacterium | reverse complement strand
ACAAAGTCAATTTTTTCTTGTATTTTAAATCCTTATTTTTTTCTTTTTTTAAATTGGTGTGCACTCATCACCTCACGGCTTGTGGTGATGAGTCCACTCCAATTTGGTTAGATTTTCCAAAAAAGCACTCAATGGTTAATATCTATTCTATCTCCATGAGCTTTAGGTTGTGAAATGATTAGAAACTCTAAATCCGACTCGCTCATATTTGAAATCATATGCTTTTGTCCGGGATAAATGTGTAAGCCTTGATTTTGATTTACTTCATATGTTTGGCCATCAACTTCAAAATGGGCAACACCATTTAGAATGTAAAAAAACTGCTGGGCATTGCTGTGAAAATGCATCATTTCTTTGGTACCTGACGGCATGAGCTCTTTTATGACAGATAAACTTTCATTTTTCAAAAAATGCCAGGCCAGACATTGGTCGCCCCAAACGTAGTGCTCTGCATTTGAGGTATCAATGATCGTTTTAGGTTTAAGAGTTTTCTTCATTAAGGTTTCTTCAAAAGGAACGCCCATAATTGTCACTGTACACTTTTCGATGGCTTTGAATCCTTTTGATTGATAAAAAAGGAGCGCAGAAGGCGTAGAAGTTAAACTTAGCTCTTCTAAATTCTTATCTTTCGCATAGCCTTCTAAGTGGGTCATTAGCTTCCCTCCTATTCCTAATCCTCTTTTAGCATAACTTACATACAAGCCAAATACTTCATTGCCTTGCAAGCCTATGGTTCCGGCCATTTGCCCATTCTGAAAAGCACAGAAAATAGTCGCTTCTTTTATCTTTTGCTTAATCGAACCTACCGTATTGGCCCTTTTCCAAACTTCTTTTTGCTCTTGGCTATAGTTATTTTCTAATACCTTCTCTGTATTTTTTTGAATCAGGTAACTGATTCTTGTTGCATCTGCAAGTTGAGCTCTTCTTATCTCCATATTCTTTAACTTAGTAAAACTAAAAAAATAAGTTTTGCATTTTGACCGAGAAGATTTTGTCTCAAGGCAAGGCAAAAAATGCAGGAATAGCCTAGCTATGGTGAGGCTTTTTAACGCAGTATTGAGGCAAAAGATTCCATCAAAATCGAAAGATTATTCTTTTAGTTTTACTTAATAAAGAAAAAATACAATTATTCCTTTACAAGTCTAAATGTTTTGGATCGATTGTTTGAAAGCCTTAGCCTTACAATATAAATCCCTGACTGAAGTGATTTAATATTGACAGTATGCTGATTATCAAGAAGAACCATCTTACCTAACAAATCAAAAATAACCACTTCTTCCACTAATTCATTTGATTCAATAAATACTCTTTCTTTTGCAGGATTGGGGTAAATATTAATTTTCACCTCATCAAAAGGTTCTTCTAAAGCTGTCAATCGGTCACATCGGTTATGCGAATCAAAGAAATCCCATAGTTCAAAGCTGGCATGTATATCCTCATTGGTCACACCTAATTGTGGAAGAGATGCAATGGGAACACCAGGCCAGGTATGGCCTCCATTTATGATTTTGTAAAACACCACATCTGCCTCACAGTCACAATTGGTAAATTTGACCAACTCAACTGTTGAATTATCGGTAGTTACCGTATTGGGTAGTGTTATAACAGCTTCTGACTCTTGGCAATTGTTGTTTTTTACCCAAAATTGTATAGCTGTATCAACAGCTACAATGGGTAAAACGGCAGGGTTTCTCATGGGACCACCAGTAAAAGGAACTTCAGGATCAGCAGTACCAGAAAAGTATGCCATTGGAACTGCCTGCATCGGATTACAAGCTTTGATAAGACTGATATCCATAGAACAGCCTAAACCTCCAATAGCAGCAAATTTCGAAGGGAGTTCGCAAGCCAATTTCTGAGTCATGAAACCTCCATTGGAAAAACCACAAGCATATACTTTGTTGGTGTCTATATTATATTCCCTTGCAAGTTGGTCAATGAGTTTTGAAATAAACCCTACATCATCGATTCCAGCCTGATCAGCAGTGGTCCCTCTTCCATCAGCCCATGAAAATCCGGGTGGAGCAATACCAGCTCCCTGTGGGTAAATAGCTAAAAACTGGTTTTGATTGGATACTAAATTCATCTGTGTAAAACCTTGGGCTGTCTGATAATTACCACTTCCGCCATGCAATATAATAACTGTAGGAACCGAAAGGCTTGAATCATACGCAGGTGGAAGATGTACGATATAATGACGTTGAATGTCCTGATGCAATAAGCTGTCAAATACATTTCTCTGAGAAAAAGAATAAGCAGTTGGTAGTACAACTAAAAAGATGATACAATAGCGATAAAAAGTATTCATACTGCCTGGTTTTTACATTTGACCCATTCAGGGCAGATAGGTTTAAATGCTATTGTAGATTCTGCCGGTACGCCTTGATCAGCATTAAAAACTTGCTT